>JAIPGO010000039.1 GCA_021736135.1 Candidatus Cloacimonadota bacterium | reverse complement strand
CGCATCTTGACTCCTTTTAATTTATTGTCCCGCAAGACATTAAGACAATAATTTGTCAGTTAGGAGGTAGTCAAGATGTTTTTAAGAAATTTAACTTATTCTTTATCAATAAGTTAGGAAATATGAAAAAGGCTTAAAATTTTATGATAAAAAAAGGAGATAATAATGAAAAAACTGATATTTTTATGCGTTTTATTCTTATTCACCAGTCTTTTTGCTGAGGAAGTGTTTCAGGTGGGCGTTATCAACCCTCTGCAACTTCATCCGGAAAGTACCCCCATAAAAGGATTTAAGTTAAATCTGGTTCATAGCTCAACTAATGATTTTACCGGCGTTGATATAGGATTTCTCAGTCAGGTTAATGATAACTTTACAGGTATTCAATACAATATGGTCAATTACAATATGGGAAATTCCCTCGGCATCCAGTTCGGTGATCTTTTGTCAGCCTCAGGCAGTATGACAGGTCTGCAATTCAGTACTGTTAATTACGTTAGAGATGATATGGTCGGTTTGCAGTTTGGATTTTTGAATATTATAACCGGAGGTGGGCAGAATTTACAGTTAGGATTTATCAATTACAATGAAAATGGATTTTTGAAGATATTTCCTTTCTTTAATTTCAGCCTTTAGATTCCTTATATATTTCTGATAAGAACCTTCTCTATTTATCTTATTGCATACTGGAATAGTCAGGACATAACACACGGGATTCTCGAGCTGCCATTACATCAAATGTCAATGTCCTCTGTTCACTTTTCTTATCATGTTTAATCTTTAATCTTCTTCGCTCACTATCCCTGAATTTAACTCGACTGCGTCTCGTTGCATTAACACTGTTAATGCACTCCAAAAGTATTCCCAAAAAAAGCTTGCATAATGAACATAGGTGCAAAATGTTGTCCGCTTGAACTGGGAATGAAGGGAGAAAAAATGACAAGACCCAAGAAAGAGAGGCTGGTAAAGCAGCCGCCGTTGTTTACGGCATTCAAGCCTGTGGGCATCCGGCGGTATGGCCTGGAAACGGTGCTGCTCAGCCTGGATGAATATGAAGCAATACGCCTGGCGGATCAGGAAGGACTGGAACATTCG
This sequence comes from Candidatus Cloacimonadota bacterium, assembly GCA_021736135.1. Taxonomy (GTDB): domain Bacteria; phylum Cloacimonadota; class Cloacimonadia; order Cloacimonadales; family TCS61; genus JAIPGO01. The sequence goes on along the minus strand of JAIPGO010000039.1, from coordinate 32,880 downwards.
GAAGCTGCTGTCAGGATGGAAATTTCACGTCCCACTTTTACCCGGCTGATCGATGCTGCCCGTAAAAAACTGGCTGATTTTATTATGAACGGTAAATTACTGCAGATAGAGGGTGGCAGCATTCATTTTAAAGGGAATGTTTTCAAGTGTAATAATTGCGGAAAGATCATTGCTTTACCAATGGATGAGCACGTTATACTTTGCCCTTATTGTGAATCAGAGGATATAACCGATCTGGCAGAAAACCATGGGCATGGTGACTGCTGCCGGGATCATGAAAATGACAGGTAAAGATAATAAATTTCGTTTAACTGATGTGCTGACGGTATCGCTGGCGCATCTGCTGCATGATATATATTCGTCATTTCTGGCACCGCTGCTGCCGCTTTTGATCAATAAACTGGGTATTTCCGTATTTCAGGCGGGATCTCTGGATATTATCCGCCAGATTCCTTCCCTTTTTAATCCTCTGATCGGGTTAGCAGCAGACAAGCTGAGTGTGCGCTATGTGCTAATCATTGCCCCTGTGATCACAGCAACGGGGATGAGTCTGCTGGGGATTGCACCACATTATATTGCGGTTGTGATCCTGATCTTTATGGCAGGGATCGGCTCAGCGCTTTTTCACGTACCGGCACCGGTTCTCATTAAACAGGTATCCGGTGACCGCATCGGTAAAGGAATGAGTTTTTATATGCTGGGTGGTGAACTGGCAAGGACTCTGGGACCGCTGGTCATCCTCAGTGCCATTTCACTCTGGGGAATGGAAGGCACTTACCGATTGATACCATTAGGTTTGCTGGCATCTATAATTCTCTGTTTTCGTTTACGTAATTTTAAAGTAGCCAGGAAAGTAACTTCCATAGACAGAGAAAGAATAAAACCTACTTTAAAGAAATTATTACCGCTGTTTGCCGTTATAGCTGGCATTATATTCTTTCGGGCCGGCTTAAAAGCGGCACTGACTATTTACTTGCCCACCTATATGAGTATGAAAGGGTCTGGGTTGTGGATTGCCGGCGGAGCGCTTTCCGTTTTACAGCTTGCCGGAGCCGGTGGCACTTTTCTGGCAGGCACCATTTCCGATAAGATCGGAAGAAAGAATACGCTTATGATCATTGCCCTGGCAAATCCTTTATTACTGTGGTTATTCATTCACGTGCAGGGAATACTGCTGATTCCCGTACTGATCTTGAACGGTTTCTTTCTAATCGGTAGTGGACCGGTATTGCTGGCACTGATCCATGATCGTGATTCACAGCATCTTTCGTTGATCAACGGCATTTATATGAGCATCAGCTTTGCACTCAGTTCCCTGATGGTAATGGCAGTCGGGGCAGCAGTTGACAAATATGGGCTTGATCTAACTTATAAAATGGCTGCTATATCAGCTTTAGGTACGATTCCGTGTGTTTTATTATTAAAAAATATAAAAAAGGAGAATTAATTATGCAGACTTATGACGTAATCATTATTGGTGGAGGACCTTCGGGTATCATCGCGGGAGTTACGGGGAAAAAACAGAATCCCGACAAAAGTTTTCTGATGATCAAGGAAGAAGCAAAAGGGCTGGTACCCTGCGGTATTCCTTACATTTTTTATGCTTTGGGTGACGTGACAAAGAACATGATGGGACCCAAACCGTTTATCGATGCCGGTGGCGAGGTTTATGTGGATCAGGTAGTCGATATTGACCTGGAAAGCAGAACCGTGATCACCTGCGATCATTCACGGTTCGGTTTTAAGAAACTGGTTTTTGCCACGGGTTCAACTCCGGTTGTACCATCCTTTATTCCCGGATATGATCTGGAAGGCGTGGAATATATCATAAAAAGTTATGATTATATAGAAGCCCTGAAAGCTAAAACTGACCTGGCAAAGAATATCGTAGTCATTGGTGGTGGTTTTATCGGCGTGGAAGTGGCGGAACAACTTGCTCAGCACAAGGATAAGAAAGTTTCACTGGTGGAAATGGAAGCATTATGCCTTTCCCGTGCTTTTTCACCTGATGTGGCTTTAAGGGCTGATGCTGCGATCAAAGAAACCGGTATTCAGCTTTATACCAGCAACCGTGTGAGTGAAATTCTGGGTGAAAACGATAAAGTAACCGGTGTGAAATTACAGGATGGCACAGTCATCGAAGCCGAACTCGTTATAGCTTCCATAGGCTATCGCCCTAATACAGGACTGGCAAAAAACCTGGGATTACAGATCAATAAAAACCACGCCATCGTGGTTGACCGTTATATGAGAACGGCTGTTCCTGATGTATTTGCCATCGGTGACTGTTCACAGACTACCGGCTTCATTACAGGCAGAACGGATAATATTATGCTGGCCTCCACGGCAACGGCAGAAGCACGCGTGCTGGGATATAACCTGTTCAATATTAAACTGCTGCGTAATTTTACCGGTACATTATCTGTTTTTTCCACCAAGATAAACGGTGTTTCATTTGCCTCGGCTGGTGCAATAGAGCAGACTGCTCAGGAAGCAAATATCTCTTATATAGTCGGAAAATTCGAAGACGTTGACCGGCATCCGGCAACGCTGCCTGACACTTCCAAAATGATGGTCAAACTGGTGGTTTCACCGCAGACAAGTACGATCATCGGCGGAGAGATCATCGGCGGAGACTCCACGGGGGAATTGATCAATCTCATCGCTTTGGCAATTCAGAAATACGTTACGGTATATGAACTTCTCTCCTTCCAGGTTGGCACGCATCCGCTGCTGACTACTGCACCCACGAAATATGTACTCATCAAAGCCGCTGAAAATGCCGTGGCGCAGTTGCATAAATAAGAAACTAATAGGAGGGCTTATGAAGGAAACTGATTTTATTAAAAGCCATGATGTGTATGCCGCCAGTTATGATGATCAGGTGAAAGAATTTCACAGTTATGGACATGATGTTTTATTCGGAATGTGTTTTGAATATATAAAACCAGGAGAAACACTTCTTGATCTGGGAATTGGTACCGGATTAAGCTCTATTCATTTTTCCAGGATGGGTCTGGATATCACCGGATTAGATGGTTCAGAGGAAATGCTGAAAATGTGCAGGAAGAAATCGTTTGCTAAGGAATTAAAGCAGTATGATATTAGAGATATCCCTCTTCCCTATCCGGATAGATCATTTTCAAATATCATCTGTTGTGGCGTTTTCCATTTTTTCGGTGATATTCTGCCAATAATCAAAGATGCACATCGCATCCTGAAACCTGACGGGCTTTTAGCTTTTTCGATAGCAATACCCTCTTCAGTTGAGCTGAAACCGGGATCAAACCCACAACCGGATTACATCAAACTCCCAACTGCGTGGGGAGTTTCAATATTTAAGCATACCGATCAATACATAAAAACCATTACAGATTCATTGAATTTCACTGTTCTGAAAGAACAGAAGATATTAACTGACAGCGGTGACCCGAATTCTGAAGATATTCCGTTTAAGGTGATCATATTGAGGAAATAGCCATCAGGTTGCGTATCCAGTGCTTCCAGCTCTGGTTTTGAAATCCAGACCAGGGATGGTCTGGTAACGCAGGCTTGGGAAAACATCAAATTTCGCAACACACTATCAGCTTTAAGATGATCTGTCAGACTATGTTTCCAGAGCTTCCAGCTCTGGTTTTGAAATCCAGACCAGGGATGGTCTGGTAACGCAGGCTCAGGAAAACATCAAATTTCGCAACACACTATCAGCTTTAAGATGATCTGTCAGACTATGTTTCCAGAGCTTCCAGCTCTGGTTTTGAAATCCAGACCAGGGATGGCCTGGTAACGCAGACTGGGGGATATTTCAAATTTCGCAGGAAACTTATCAGCTTTGAATAACCTGCCAGGCTTTGTATCCATAGCTTCCAGCTCTGGTTCATATAAACAGAGCAGGCAGGTTCTGTTAAATTTATCAGAACCTGCCTGCCTGGTTTTCTTAATATATCGAATCACGAGTCACGTCTTCTTCTCACGACTCACGACTCACGTCTCTTCACTAACTCCCTTCATCCTTTTACGTGTATGCTTGTTTCCCAGGTATTCCACAACTATGTAAATTACCGGGATCACGACCAGTGTGAGAATCGTGGTGGAAAAGAGCCCTCCGATGACCGAGCGAGCAAGGGGCGCCCAGAGTTCGGCACCAGAACCCATTTCCAATGCCAGTGGCACCATACCGAAAATCGTGGTGAAAGCAGTCATCAAAACCGGGCGCATTCGTGCTGCACCTGCTTTTTCCACGGCTTCCAACACGCCAAGTCCACGCTGGCGTAACTGATTAATGTAATCTACCAGCACAATACCGTTATTTACGGCAATACCCACCAGCATCACCACGCCGACCAGCGACATAATACTTATCTTCGTTCCCGTGATGAAGAGCATCAGGAATACACCGATAAGGGACAGAGGAATGGTGAAGAATATAATGAAGGGATCAATGAGCGACTCAAACTGGGAAGCCATCACCATATATACCAGCACAATAGCAACTGCGAAGGCGATCAGCAGCCAGAAATTGGATTCCTGCTGGTCTTCCGCCTGTCCGCCGATCAGTACCGTAAATTCCGAAGGGATCGGCGTTTCATCAAGTATCTCATTGATATAGCGTTTCGCCTTGTTCAGGTCTGTTTTACGGGTAAGATTGCAGTTCACACTCACCAGACGCTCCTGATTTTCTCTCTGTATTGAGGGCGGAGCAATGGTTTCTTCAATAGTTGCCAGTTGCCGCAAGGGTACGTTAACGCCGCTCATCGTGGGTATCAGCAGCGATTCCAGAGCTGCACGGTCATTACGGTATTTCTTATCGAGCTGCACGTGGATATTATATTCGTCACCTTCTTCACGAAAGCGCTGAGCCGTCACGCCCTGGATAGAATATGAAATAATGCTGGCAATCTGCAGAGAAGAAAGCCCATATTCATTAAGCACGTCCTGGTTCAGGTTCACTTCCAGTTGCGGCACCTGCTGTTCGATGCTTTTTTCGATATCCACAAAGCCCTTCACTTTCTGCATCTTTTCATAGATCTGGTTGGCAATTTCTTCACCTTTTGCCAGGTCATTACCGATGAGTTTGACCACGATAGCCTTCTGGTCACCCATCATATTACCCTGAGTGATATTATAACTGATACCGGCAATCTTGCTGAAATTCTCACGAATGGAGTCTTCGATCTCCTTCTGGGAACGATTTCTGTGGCTGGCATCTTTGAGCTTCAGATGAATTTCCATATTATTAGAAGCCGAATCAAATGCCATCAATCCTTCCTGAGCGCCATAGCGCAGGTATAGGGCATCTGTTTCCGGCGCTGCCGTCAACAATGCGTTTTCCACCTGCAATGCCAGACCTTCCAGTTCATCGTAAGGAATACCAACCCTGCCTTCCACATAGATCTGAATATGACCCTGATCTGCTTCAGGCATGAATTCTCCACCAATTACGGGTATCAGTCCCAGAGAACCAAAGAAAAGCAGCATGACAGCAATCAGAACTTTCCGCTTATTATTGATAGCCCAGTGCAGAACATGTTTATATTTTAACTCCAACCAGGTAAAGAAACTGTTCAGACTTTTCAATAGAGCATTCTGTTTCTGATTCTTCTTTTCAGCCTGAGTTCTGATCAGGCGCGATGAGACCATTGGCACAAGAGTTAAGGCAACCACCAATGATACTGCCAGAGAGCATGTAATGGTGATCACCATATCGCCAAATATCTGACCTGTGATGCCGGGCACAAAAAGTACCGGTAAAAACACAGCTATCGTGGTAATAGTGGAAGCAACAATGGCATTGCTGACTTCGCTGGCTCCCAGACTTGCTGATTCCGCTTTGGAATAACCTTCTTCGCGGTGTCGGTAGATGTTTTCCAGAACCACAACCGAGTTATCAACCAGCATACCCACTGCCAGAGCCAGCCCCGCCATTGAAATGATATTCAGGGTAAGCCCGTTCACATAAAGAACGGCAAAAGTGAAAATAACCGATACCGGCATTGAAATTGCCATAATGATGCTTCCCCGCAGGTTACGCAGGAAGAGGTAGATAACCACGCAGCAGATAAGAAAGGCAAGCACTGCCGTCATAGAAAGATTATTGACCGAATCCTGAATGAACTGGCTTTGATCAAACATCAGATTAAATTTACTCCCCTGAGGCAGCAATTTCAGGATGTCATTCAGCTCTTTCTTCACACCTTTACAGGCAAGAACCGTATTGGCATCGCTCTGTTTTTGCACGATCAGCGTCACGCCGGATGTGCCGTCCACACGTACGTTACTGTGCAGTTCGGCATAATCGTCTTCCACGCTTGCCACGTCACTCAGCTTAACAGGTTTTCCACCGACATTGCCCACGATCACGTTCTCTATCTGCTCCAAAGTACGATATTCGGAATATACTCTGATATTATAACTCTTCGTGGCAGTATCAATGTTACCTGCCGGCATCAAACCTGCCGTTGCGCCAATGGCACCTGTGATCTGCTGGGCATTTACCATATTGGCGGCCATCAGTATGGGATCAAGGTTCACGTTGATCTGTCGCCGCAAACCACCCATCGTGCTTACTGCCGCCACGCCATCAACCCGTTCCAGCAGTGCTTCTATGCGGTCTTCCGAAAGATTGAGCAGTTCCGCAGGCCCCATATTATCATTAGATAGCGAGATGAACATAATGGGCATCAGGGAAGGATCAAATTTGAAAACCAGGGGATCGGAGGCATCATCCGGCAGATAATCACGCACGAAATCTATGTTATTGCGCACATTGGTATCCGCCTGATCCATGTCCGTACCCCAGTTGAATTCCAGCATCACGATTGACGACCCTTCGGCAGAACTGGAAGTCACATTCTTCACGTTTTCCGTGGCAACCACGGCTTCCTCAATAGGTCTGGTTACCAGATTTTCCATATCCTCAGGACCTGCCCCGGAATAGGTCGTGATCACTGCCACAATGGGAAAATCCATATCAGGATATAAGTCAATCTTCAATTGCGTTAATGAGTAAATCCCAAATCCCACGATCAAGATATAGACCATTGAGATCAGTACAACTCTTTTTATTGATAAATCTATAAGTTTCATTCCTGCTCCAGTCTTAGTTCACTATTTTAACTTCATCCCCGTCTTTCACAATATTCTGTCCAACGACGATTATCCTGTCCCCGAATTTCAGTCCTTCTGAGATCTCCAGACGTCCACGGGAATGGATGCCGGTGGTAATGGTCTGCAAAGCAGCTTTGCCATCTTTTTCCAGAAACACGTAATATTCCTTTTCGGTGATCTGCTTGCCGTCATTATCAATTCTGAGTTTAGTCCGCGTCATGATCGCCTGATCGGAAAGAACAATCACATTTTCCCTATTGTCAGTTACCAGTAGAAATTCCCCGAAAAGACCCGACTTCAACCTGTCTGTGCCATTTTCCAGCAATACTTCCAGTTCCAGAGTGCGGGTTAACGGATCAATTGCTTTATCAATACTGATTATTCTTCCGTTGAATTCTTCCTCCGGGAATGCCGGGAAATGCGCTACTACTCCCTGCTGCAGATAAACTTTTTGCAGATCAGTTTCCGGTGCTTTAAGGCGCGCTGTCATTTTAACAGTATTAACCAGTTTGATCAACGGTACTCCTGCCGGCACCATCTGACCCTGACGATAATAGAGCATCGCCACTTCCCCATCTGCCGGGGCATAAATACTACTATATGCAAGTTGCTGCTTTGCCTGAGCAAGTTGCGCTTTTGCCAGTTCCTTTCCCGCCTGTGCTGCCTGATACTGCATTTCCGTCTGGTCAAACTGCTGTCTGGTTACTGCGCCTTCCGCAAGTAATGATTCCGTACGATGATATTCCTTCTCTGCCAGCTCTGCTTGTGCTTGAGCCGAAGCTGCCCCTGCTTCCGCGAGTTTCACTCCCTGCACAAAAATCTCATTTTCCTGAACGAGTAACAGGTCACCTTTCTTTACTTTATCACCTTCGGAAACGGTGATTTTTCTGATCTTCTCAGATGCCATTGAATAAAGATCAAGATCGGTATCAGCTTCAATGCCGCCCGTCAGCTTGATGTAACTGGCAATTCTATCCGGAGAAGCAGTGTAAATCATCACAGGGATAACAGCCTTTTTCTCGTCTTTCTTATCCTGGTCACAACCGCTGCTTATTATCATTAAGCTCAAAATGAGCAGGATCAATAATATGTTCTTCTGCATTTTTATATCCTCTCTATATTTTATTTCCAGATGCAGTGCAGATCGCCAATGGCTTTCAACAGCGCAAGCTGGCTTGTATTGTATAAAAATATCCCGTTTTTCATTGCCGCCTGGTTCTGGGTATATGCCAGTTGTGCTCCCAGCACTTCCGTCTGACTGACCATCCCCTGCGCATAATAGAGGTTTACCAGACGAAGACTTTCTTCTGCTGCCGCCAATGCTTCCTCCTGGCTCTTTAGATTGTCCCGCGCTTCCAGATATGTATAATAAGACTGCTCCGCATCAAGCTCAACCTGGTCTATTACCTGCTCCAGTAAAATGTTCATTTTCCTTTTAGCATTTCCGGCCACTTTCAGGTCAAAATAACGACTGCCACCGTTGAATAAGGGCAACTGCACAGCCAGTCCAATACTGTTTGACCGATCAAATTCCTCAGATTTTACACTCCAGTCCTCGCTGTAAGCAACGTGCTGCGTGCCAGCTGTTAAAGCAACTACTGGCAGGAATTTTGAAAATGCCAGCATCTTCTGCTGCGTAACAGCTTTATTCTGCTGAATGATCTGTTCCACTTCCGACCTGTTATCATGCGCCAGTATTCTGATCTCTTCCAGTTTCATTCCGGCATAAGAACCCAGAAACTGACGTTCAACCAGGTCATCATTAACCTCAAGGCTATCTTCAGCAGCTATGTTCAAGAGATATTTCAATTGTTTTAAAGACAGCTTCTTCTGATTTTGAGCACTTGCCAGTTGCGGAATGCTTTCAAAATAGCGCGTCCGTGCCTGTTTCACTGCCAGTTCTGTTGCCGTCCCTGCGTCACGAAAGCTTTCCACCTGCCGCAGATTCGTCTCTGCCAGAATCTGTGCTTCTCGATATACTTCAACCATTTCATCTGCCAGAATTGCTCCGTAATATGCCTGCATTGCCTGCAGAACAACGCCATCCTCTGCTCCCTTAAATTCGGCAGTCATTGATTTTTGCAGATGCTTTTGCATTTTCAGGTTTGCAATCCGCGCTCCACCCGTAAAAAGAGGAAAAGTCAATTGCAGTGAATGAATAAACAAATTTTCCGGCAGTAAATAAGCATCGTCAGCCTCATCATCACTCCAGAGCCAGGTGTAATCAAGCGTCGGCAAAAAACCGCCCCAGGCACGGTTCACTTCCTGCTGCTGGCTATCCTCATCCAAGGCATTCATCTTTAAGCTCAGATTGTCCAGCCGGCAACGATTGCCTACTTCGTCCCAGCTTAATCTGATCACTTCAGGTTCTTCTGCTGACAGCATTACAGATGTAAATATCAGCATCAATAATATTGCCAGTCTCTTTCTTTGTGTAATCATCAGCACTCCTTATCATATTTTTTACTATTTAACATGGCTATAAAGGAACGGCACACGAAACGCTTCCGTGCTTCCTGCTCTTTCTCATCAGGCGTATAGGCAGCAATCACCAGCGCTTGAAAACTATGCAGCAGCAGATGAAGCTCATCCTCACTGAATTCATTCATCTGCGGAAAACTCTCCCGCAAGGACTTCAGCATCAGTTGCTCTGAAATCGGATCTTCGTGTTTCCACCTGTTAATTCCCGCTTCATCAAGCGATAGGATGTATATAAAGAAATCCTTACCCAGCTTGCCGATGCGGTCTATGATATAAAACATACCCGAAACTGCAAATTGCAGACGCTTATAACCATCAGGATTCTCCTGCATTGCCTGCAGAAATTCCTTTAAACCATATTCCTTCACTTTATCCAGTATCTCCCGCAACAGATCCCATTTCGTCGGAAAATAATTGAACAGAGTCCCCGCTGCAATCTCGCAATCCCGCGCAATCCGCCCCGTCTTCACCTGCTCATATCCTTCCTGAATGAAAAGATTATAAGCAACTTCAATTATACGCTCCCGTATGTTCTCAATGATCTTTGGCATATAACATCCTTTTTTAATATGACTAATGCTCATTTCCTATATGAGTCGGACTCATTTCTTTATGAGTGCCACTCACGTCAAGAAAATTCTTAAAAAAAGTGAATAGTGAAAAGTGAAAAGTGATTAGTGATTTGAACAGCGAGAACCAGCTCTGCTCTTTAGTATCAGGCATATAAGGCGTATCAGGCATATCAATTAAACCCCACTAAATCAAACTACTCTCCCCGATTTCAACAATTTTTGATTGACATTAATTAAACCGAATATTCAAATTGATCAGTATGATCTAATTAAGATTGTTATAAATTTAAAGCAGGAGGTAAGATGAAAAGAAGTATTATTGTATCGTTTTTTTTATTATTTACAGTAACTCTGTTAATGGCGGATTTTAACCTGGGATTTGGTGTTGATCTGGCTGGCAATCAGGAAATATCCGCATCTGGTTATTCCGGAAGTGTTGATCAGGATACTAACACAGGAATAGAAGTTTTCGGTGAGATAATCAATACTCTCAACAAATCCGCCGGTTCGAAATTTGATGCCGGTATAGGTGCAGCCTGGTTGGTTCCCCGTGGTTTTGATGATAATAATGATGAATATCAGGAAGCCTTCAGCTTTATCCCGCTCTATTTTTTAATTCAGTTAGGCACCAATAATCCTAATAACATGAATTTTTATGGCAAAGCCAAGATCGGATATGATCTGTTCAGCGGCAATGATGATTATGCCGGCAGTGGAGATCTGACAGGTGGACTATACACCGGTTTTGGAGCAGGAATAATTTCCAGTAAAGATCTTTTTCTGGAAGTTTCATACCAGACATACAATGGAAGCATCTCGTGGGGTGGTGATGATGAATTGGATATTGTTCAAACCCACATCTCCATCATGCTCGGCAGAAGAATTAAATAATTTCCTGAAAGGTTAATCTATAATTGCAGGCAGCGCTAAAACGCTGCCTGCAATTTTATGCACAATATCATTTCAAAATTTTTTGAAATTTCCGGAGTAAATACATTTTATTACTAAAAATCAAACTCATCTTCCCAGGCAAAGAACTCGGAATCTTCCTGCCATTTAGGCCAGTGTTCGCACCAGGATGGCACTTTCACGTCCCTGATCCGGTCAGTTGAAGGGTGATAGGGTTTGATATCGATTAGGGGAGATTCATTTTCGGCATCTATGTAATAGAGATAAATACGTCCCTTCTGAACATCAATGCTTTTTACAGCTGCAGCCGTTAATCCAATAGGATTGGGACGGAATGGTGAACGGGTGGCAAAAGTACCCAGTATTTCCGGAGCGTTCTTATAAGGGGTATGGCACTCAATGCTCTGCCGGTATTTTTCCGTATCATTGTGGTGGCACCACCACAAAACCTGAATATGACTGAATCCAGCCAGACCATCTAATCCCTCACGATACTTTTCTCCCAGTTCGATCATAACCTGTCTGTCATCTATAATAATCTTTCCGATTTCTCTGATCTCAAACCTGTTCTCTGCCATATTACCTCCAAATTCAGGTTTATTCCATTAATTATTAACACAATTTTCCCTGATTCCTTGCATTTCGTCAATCTTTACTTATCATCAGCGTAAAATATAAGGGATATACACAGAAATATGTTGAAGGCTTGACAACATCGGGCGGGAAAATAAAAAGAATTATCAAAAAACAATGTGTGGAGGTCATGATGATTAATCCGATGCGTGTTATCAAGGATCTGGATTTTGTGCGTTTGAGCGGAACTGAGGGAGAGAAAAAAGCCGTTGACATTATCTGTGACTATATTCGTCAAACAGGCTGGGAACCGGCAATTGAGGATTTTGAGATCAACACTTTTAATCCGGGGACGGCACGGATCATTATAGAAAATAAAGAATTTTCCGGCATCCCTTACGGATTGAACGAAAACATTGAAATGGCAGGCGAACTGGTCTGGCTGGATCATATAGATATGGTAAAGCACAACCGCGGCAAATATCGGGATAAGATCGTGATGAGTTACGGCTTCAGCCGGGGTATAGCACCACTTCTGAGAGAAAATGGGGTGAAAGGTTATATCAATATCGGACGTCCCTTGCGTAAGGCAACAAGTTTGAGTCACCGTCAGACGGCTTATGAACAGGGTTATGTACACTCAATTACGGTAAGCCATGAGGTGGGTATAAAACTGAAAAGGCTTTCCGGAAAAGAAGTAAAAATTGAGATTAAACAGGAAACTAAAAAAGGCAGAGCTCATAATATTATAGTAGATATTCCCGGAAAAGGTCTGGATGAAACTTTAACGCTGGCAGGCGGACATCTGGATTCCGTTGCGCATAGTCCGGGAGCTTGTGATAATGGTGGCGGTATTGTTGCACTTTTGAATATTCTGGAATATTTTAAAAAACATCAACCGGCACGTGATCTACGGATAGTATTTTTTGGCGCTGAGGAATTGGGGCTTTTAGGAAGTCAGAATTATGTGACAATGCACCTGGAAGAAATAAAGACACGCCTTGGTCTGATGTTTAATATTGATGTAAGTGGCGATGCCATGGGTACTGATTCCGTTACGGTGATCGGGACTAATGAACTTATGGGCTATGCTGATGGGATGATCAGGGAAAAGGGATTTTTATTTAACAGGAATCTGGGAATTTACAGCAGTGACTGTATGCCTTTTGCCCGTTATGAAATACCATCACTCAATATTGCCCGTAGCGGGGGAATTGCTTCACAATTGATGCATACTGACGGAGATAATCAGCGCAATGTGAGCAGCGACGGTTATTTAAGCACTATAAAAGTATCTATCTATATGCTGGAAAGGATACTTAATGCCGGCGTTTATCCCATAAATCGCGAAATTGACAGCAGCCAGAAGGAAAAGATCGAGCAATATCTCTGGAATATGAGTTATGAGGAACCGAAGCTGGAATGGGAAGCGAAATATAAGAAATGATGGATAATGGCATGAAAGAAACGATGATCTTTGAGAAAAAGAGTGAAAGGATTTTTTCTAATCCTCAAAAATTAGCAAAGGAGTGTGTGGCTTTTGCTAATTCTCAAGGTGGTGAAATAATTATAGGGATCGGTGATAATGAAATTGAGCCTGATCCCTCTCAAAGAATCTCAGCATCATTATTAGAGGATTTTGTTAAACGATTGATGAGTTTAACTTTCAATGTATCTTTTGTAGATTATAGAATAAGTCATCATGAAAATGGTGGACAATATGCACGGATATTGATCTTACCTTCGTTAAATACTATCGCCACGACTTCCCAGGGACAGATTTATATAAGGATAGGTGATTCCACTCAACCTGTCGATCCTCAAGCTGCCATCCATCTTCTGCAGGAGAAAAATGCCTTTCAATGGGAAATTGTGAACCAGAAGCATTATAGACTGGAGGATGTAAATCAGGAAGAGATCAAGTATTTTCTTAAAGAGATAAGATACTCTTCAAGGGTTACTGATTTCATTAAAGCGAAAACTGATCTCGAGATATTAGAGTATTTTCAGCTCATCGAAGGAGACTATCTGACAAATCTGGGCGTATTATGGCTTGGATATGAAAATCAAAGAGCACGCTTGAATTACCCTCTTACAGTTCAATATATAGTATATAATGAAAGAGAAGAGAAAATAAGAAAAATTGACTGGTGCGATAACAGGTACAATCCACGACAATTATTAATAGAGATAGAAAAAGAAGCAGGCGAGTTATATACATTTGATGAATTACAAGATGGTTTTGTACGGTATCAGATCCCTCATTTTCGACGGGAGATTATTCGAGAGATCATAGTCAATGCTTTTGTACATAAGAGTTATTCCATTTTAGGAGATATTTATATTTCCCTTTATTCAGATCGCTTGACATTAACAAGTCCTGGTGGATTACCAATGGGGATTACTGTACATAATATCTTGCATAGATCCGGAGGTCGTAATTCTAATATGATAAAAATATTTAAAGCTTTGGGATTAATGGAAAGTGAGGGTTCAGGTTATGATATGATCTATGAACAACTTTGCCTTAATAACAAACCACTACCAGAATTGATCAGTGAATTTGATAGATTCAGTGTAACGATTTATTCAAGAGTATTATCTATGGAAATAGCAACTATTATGGAAGAAATACCTAAAACATTTCAGGACTTAAAGCAGAAGGAAATAATTGCTTTAGGAATTATTGCTCAGGAACAGAGAATCAGTGCAATAAATCTATCAAAGAAATTACAACTCGAGGGAGAAGACAGATTAAGAAGCTGGGTTTCAACATTGTTAGTAAAAAGTCTGATCAGAAAAAGAGGAACAAAACGAGCAACAGAATATTTTTTAGATAATAAATTTTTCCAGTTTTTTGGTAAGGATATGAAGACGACCTTGAAAACAATCGAACCACATGTTTTGGAAAGATTAATAATTGAGGATTTATCTCGACATCCAAATTCGTGTATTGGTGAAATTAATACAAGACTAATAGATATAAAAACTGAAGATTTAAGAAAAAACTTAAGGAATCTGGTTAATTCAGGAAAAATATCTCACACAGGTGGAAGGAAGTACCGTCAGTATTTCCTGGCATATAATACATATAAAAAAGATAAGAAAAATGATTAAGTTATCATAACAGATTGAGATATAGTGAGATATATTATTTTATGCTAATTAATAAAGAATTTAAAAGAAAAAAAAGGTAATGATGTAAATGAGAAAGTTTGTGGGAAGGATCAAGCAGCTGCAGAGGGCACAGAATCGGGTTACGATTGGACGGTATCTGCTTCTGGCTCTTTCGCTGGTGCTGGTGATAGTGGCAGTTTACTACGGTATTTATAATCAGGCAGAGAGTCGTCTGGTAAGGTTTTATGTGGCCTTAAGCTTTAAGGTGGGATTATTTCTGGGTTTACTTTACCTGGTTATCAAGTGCCTGCGATCACTTCTGAATGCGCGGCAATCGGCTCGGTTACTGGATATTTTTAACCACGATAAAAATGATACTTATCAAAATGCCTGGGAACTGCAGTCAGAAAATCCGTCAGAACCGGAGTTTATTGCAGCAGTTCTGGAACTGGCAGACCGTCAGGCAGAAAATCAGGAGATTAGGGCAAATAAGGAACCTTTACAGCAACTTTATACTCTGGCATTAACGATATTAGCCGCTTCGGTGCTGCTGTTATTGATTGACGGCAGCGGATATCTGGGAGCTTTAGGTTATTTCCGGCAGATGAAAATGCCCCCGGAAGAACATAAGGAATTTGTGGAAGTGAGTCCCGGTAATATAGCACTGACCAAAGGCAGCGATTTGGAGATAAGCGTCATTGAAGCAGAACCAAACGTGGAGCATACACTTTTATGGAAACAGGAAAAAGTCTGGCGTGAAGAACAGCTCTTTGAGAACCGCAGGGTTTTCCGTAATCTGGATTTTTCTTTTGCTTACTGCATAAAAACACCTTATGCGGTAAGTGATACTTTTCAGGTGGAAATATTTGAACTGCCGACGATCCAGGAATATATGGTAAAATACAGCTATCCGGCATATACAGGTTTAAAAGATGTGCTGGAAAAAGGCAGCAACGGACATTTAAAAGCACTAAGCGGCACGGAAACAAGACTGGAGATAGTGGCGAATAATCCTATTGATACAGCGCTGGTTGTATTTGATAATGGCACATTGCAGTCAATGGAACGTAAGGGCAGAAGCAGTTTTGACGGGGAATTTACCATCGAGCGCAGCGGATCTTATCATATCAATCTACTTGATTTTCTGGGTAACCGTAATGAGCGGGTGGAAAAAAGCATTACGGCAGTACCGGATGCGGTTCCTGAGATTCGGATAGTATATCCGGGCAGAGATACCCTGTTAGACCAGAATATGCTTCTGCGTCTGGAAATACGGGCAACAGATGATTTCGGGCTGCATGACCTTACTTTGAGATATCAGGTGAATAATGAAGTTGCGGATAGTCTTATCATTCAGAAACAGATCAAGGGCAGTGTGCTCGAACTGGAATACGTTTTTGACCTGAATGATATCTGGCTGCTGCCAGGGGACCGTTTAACCTATTGGGTGGAAATTACGGATAATAGTCCACAGCAGCAGGTGGGGCGTTCGCAGAAATATCTGGCGCGCTTCCCTTCAATATCGGAAATATATCAGGAAATAGAATCTGAGGAAGAAGCAAAATCACAGTTCATGGAAAAAACCCTGGAAGAAAGTAAACAATTGCAGGAGGATTTTGAAGAAAAGCGCCGGGAACTGATGAAAAAAGAAGAATACGACTGGGAAGATAAAAAAGACCTGGAAAAACTTCTTGAGAAACAGGAAAACCTGAGTGAAAATGTGGAAAATATGGCGGAAAGCTACCAGGAACTGGTGGAAAAGATGCAGAATAACCAGACGCTTTCCAGTGAAACTCTGGAAAAAATGCAGCGCATCCAGGAACTGATGGAAGAAATTAGTAACGACGATCTGAAGAAAGCTATGGAAGAAATGGCAAAAGCAATGGAAGATATGGATCCGGAAGTGATGCAGAAAGCCATGGAAAATATGAAATTCTCTATGGAGGATTTTGCCGAAAAAATTGACCAGACCCTCAAGCTTCTGGAACAGATAAAGAAGGAACAAACCCTGCAGAAAGCCCTTGAAATTGCCGAAGAACTGGAAAAGATGCAGGAAGACCTGAATGAACGCACTTCGGAAGGTGAAGAAAGCAGCGATAAACTGGCACAAGAGCAGGCAGACCAGCAGAAACGGCTGGATGACTTACAGAAACAGATGGAAGCTGCAAATAGCCTAATGGATCCCAAAAGTGACGGTAAAGTAAAAGAACAGATGGATCAGCTTATGGAATCCGGCATGATGGACAGTCTGGGCAGCGATATTGAGCAGGCAAGTCAGCAACTTAGTGACCAGCAGATGCAGCAGGCACAGCAAAGTCAGCAGCAGGCAGGCAGCAAAATGCAGCGCTTGCGTCAGAAGCTGGAAAATATGAATTCCATGATGAGCATGAGCGGTTCAGCAGCGATTGGGGAAGCACTTGATCAAGCCATTCGCAGTTTCATCTTTATGAGCCGGGAACAGGTAAAGATCAGTGAACGCTATGCGCGCGATCCTTTTGCCATTCTGCCGGAACTTATATCCGAACATGAATCGATAAGCCTGATCCTGCAGAAACTTTATTCCGTTCCGATGATCGTACTGGCTCTGGGTCCCAAATTCGTTTATGACGTAAATTATACAATGTCCGAATTCCGGGAGCTTTTTCAGTATATCAACGACGCCAAAGCAGCTAACGTGGAAAGTTATCTGGAAGATATTCAAAAAGGGATCAATCTGATGATCTATGATCTGATGCAAAGTTCGCAGAATATGCAGCAGGGTGGTGGCGGCAGCGGTATGCAGTCGCTTATGCAGCAGTTACAGCAGATGGGTGAACAGCAGATGATGATGAATATGATGACACAGCAGCTTTTTCAGCAGATGATGGACAGCGGAAAACCTTCGCAGAGCATGCGTCAGGAAATGCAAAGACTGGCAGGAGAAGAAGAGCGTCTGGCTGAAAATCTGAAAAGGATGCTGCAGAATGATACGGAAGCTCAGAAACAGACTTCTGCCATTAACCAGATGATCGATGATCTGGAAGGAATATCCCGCAATCTGAAACAGGGCAGGATTGATCAGGATCTGATCGATACTCAGGAGAGAATACTATCCCGGTTACTGGACGCCCAGAAATCTATTCATAAGCGGGAATTCAGTAAAAAGAGGAAAGCTGAGAACAGTGAATTTCTGGAATGGGATACTCCTGCTGAAATCAAAATGAAGTTTGACAAATTACGCCAGAAAGCGTTACTGGAAGAAAATTACCGGGATTTTCCACCTGAATATCAGGAACTGATACGTGAGTATTTAAAGAGATTGAATAGTGAGTAAACGTGAATCGTGAGTAAACGTAAGTCGTGAGTTGTGAGTCGTGAGTTGTAAAAATATTAAAATAACAATAAGGAGATTGTTATGAGTGTAACTGAACAGTGGACGAGTAAAAAGGCATTTATCCTGGCTACGATAGGGTCAGCCATCGGCCTGGGAAATATCTGGAGATTTCCCTTTAAATGTTATGATTATGGAGGAAGTTCTTTTTTAATTGCCTATATAATCGCCTTACTTGTAGCCGGTGTTCCGGTCATTGTACTGGAATTAAGCATCGGTCATAAACATCGGTTATCAGCACCATACGGACTTGCTAAGGAACGAAAATCAGCCCAGTGGATCGGATGGTGGGCATTACTGATCGGCTTCATGATCACCTGCTATTATCTGGTAATTATGGCGTGGTCGGTCAATTATACCGTTTTTTCTCCGAAACTGCAGTGGGGCTCTGAACCAGGAGACTTCTTCTTTAATAAATTTCTTAATATCTCTGATGGACCCTTTGAAATTGGTGGAGTCCAGTTAACGATAGTGGCAGCCTTATTTGTAAGTTGGCTAATGGTTTTGATGTCAATTTGGAAAGGAGCAAAAACGGTCTCAAAAGTAGTTTACTTCACAGTTGTATTGCCCTGGCTATTACTTTTGATATTTGTCTATAAAGGTATTACCCTTCCTGGAGCCAGACTGGGTCTGGTATTTTATCTAAAACCTCATTTTGAAACTTTGCTGAATTACAAGGTCTGGATGGCAGCTTTTGGTCAGGTTTTTTATTCACTTTCTATAGGATTCGGGATCATGATGGCGTATGCAAGATCGCTTCCCAAGGGCTCCGATGTTATTGGCAGTGCCTTGATCATTGCCTTTGCAGATGCGGCAACCGCATTTATTGGTGGTTTTGCAGTATTCGGATGTTTAGGATATTATGCCCAGATCAGCGGTCAGGCAGTTGCTGACGTGCTTAAAGGTGGCATTGGACTTGCCTTTGTTACATATCCCACGATAATCAACTCTTTGCCCTGGTCATGGCTGTTTGGATTAATGTTCTTTTTGATGTTATTGACCCTGGCAGTGGATTCCGCTTTTTCACTTGTGGAGTCAATGGCAAGCGGACTGATGGATAAATTTAACTGGAAACACCGAAAGGCTATTATAACAATCTCTATAGTGGGCTTTCTCATTGGGCTTATCTTTACAACGAGGGCAGGACTTTACTGGATGGATATACTGGACCGATGGCTGGAATTCTTTGGGCTTTCTGCCATAGTACTGCTGGAGTGCTATGTAATCGGATGGCTGGGGAATGCCGATAAACTTCGGAAGTATTCCAACAGCTATTCAGATGTGAAACTGGCACGCTGGTGGAATGTTTTGATCAAGTTCCTGATACCGGTCGTATTAATTGCGTTAATCATTACAGATGGAGTAAATCTATTCAAAGAAGGTTATGAAGGTTACCCTGTGAAAGCACTGCTGATAGGCGGCTGGATACCGGTGCTCTTATTGCCCATAATTGCCTTGCTGATTGGTTCAGCTAAGAAAGCAAAGGCAGCAGTAGAAGAGAAACCTCTCATCCCCAAAACAGATTTTCTGGATAAAAGAGGTTATAAGAGGTTTTATGCTTTCCTCACAGCATTATTGCTCCTTGGTATAATCGTTGTGATTATTGGAATTGTCTCTTCTGACCTGCTCACAGAAGCATTGACGATATATATGACTTTAGCCCTGGTAGGCGGCGCAATTTATTTCAGCATCGTTACCAGCCGCAATGGAGAAGCAAGAAGAAGATGGATTCAAACGGATCTGAAAGAATAATTGTGGAGTAAAATGAAAAAACAAATAATTCTGATGTGGTTAATGGCAGCCTTTGCATTTCAGCTTTCCGGTCAATTTTCCACAAATCCAGATGCGAAGCCACGTAGCGGTTATGACGAGAGAGAGATCATGCTCAAACAGGCAGATCGTTATGTTGCGCATCGAGATTATGAAAAAGCCAATACCATCTATCGTGAAATGATGGAAAAATATCCAGATGACTGGCAGGTAGTGGAAAAGCTTCTGGCTAACCTGCTGCGAATTTCACGTTTCGAGGAAGCGGAAACTCTTCTAAAAGCCAGGAAAGATATTATTCCGGCATATAATTACCTGCAGATAAAAATACCTCTTCTGATCAGTCAGGGAGAATTTAAAGAAGCAGAAAAACTCGGTGATGATTATATTGAGAACAATAGAACCAATATTAAATCATATCAGGATCTGGCTCAGATATTTTCAAACAGCCGGCAATATGAGAAAGCCGCAGCGATCCTGGAAAATGCCCGGAAAATGACTAAAGACGATTACCTGTATACTCTTGATCTGGCAAGAGCTTATCAAAGCGCAGAGAATAACAACCTGGCAATCCGGGAATATCTGAAACACCTGGAAAGAAATAAGCAATACCTGCATTACGTAATGAACAACCTGCAAGGATTGTTACTGCGCGATAAAAAACAGATCACAACTATAGCTGATTTTGAAAAAAAATCCGAAAGCCCGGAAGTGAAAGAAGTTTATGCTTTGTGTCTGGCATATATTGAGAATTATGAGCAAGCCCTGGCTATTTATACTGAATTGGAAACCATCAAGCTGTTCAATTTTGCTGAGGAAATGTATAAGAGCCGGCAGGATGAAGTGGCATTAATGGCATATCAGCAGTACATGGAACGGGAGAAAGAACCCTACCTGCAGGCGGAAGCGCAGGTTATGAAAGCCCGACTCTATCTGAGGCGTAATGATAATGAGAAAGCGGAAGAAGAGCTTCTGGCAGTTTATGAGCGTGACGAATTAGCAAAAGGAAATTACCGCTACCGCAGCCAGGTTACTCAGGAAACCCGATTATTGCTGGCTGATCTTTCCATCAGGTTAGATCGTCCGGCTGATTCAGTAATCCGATTTTTGAAGGAAGCTTCTGATTTTGCCCTGAATGAAAAATCACGAAAGGAAATAGGTTTTGCCACAGTTGATTACCAGATAAAGAATGGTCAGCTTACTGATGCAGCGAAGCAGTTGCAGGAAATCCTGAAAAATGAGGAAAGCGGTACCGATATTTATAAACTCAGCACCTATTACATCTGGCAGATCGCATTTATGCAAAAAGATGCGGCAGCAGACAGTCTGCTTGGTGAACTTTTATTAAGTCTCCCGGAAAATGAACTTTCCACACAGGCATTATATTTGACTCAGATCATCACCAGTCTGCCGGAAGAATTTCATGAACAACTGTTTGCAGCCTGGTGTCTGGAAGGATTATATAAAAAGGACGACGCTTTGCTGATATTGGAAAAGATAATCGACGAAACAGGTAATGATGAAATCCAACTTCTGGCCGCGGAATGGGCAGAAGATAATGCTCTGGCAGATGCGCTACTCTGGTGGCAGCAGGATTTTGATAACGATCTGCTGGGCGATTATGCCCAGTTGCAGATTTTAGAGCAGGCAACTCCTGACAGTCTGAAAACTGAAAAGATAACCGGATTTCTGAAGGAGAATCCACAATCAATATTTGCTCCCGCTTTCCGTAATCAATTGCGGAAAGAGGAAGCCGGGAGGAATTAAGATGAAAGTAAATACGTTCTGGTTCTGGCTCATTCTGGTGCTGATAGTAGTTTTGCTTTTCAAAATAGTCATTAGTGTCTTAAAATTCGTTGCCGCTTTTGCTATTCACTACTGGTTTATTACTATACCTGTTTTGATATATTTTGTTCTTGTTAAAACACCTCCGGCAAAAGAAACAGATAAAGACATAGTGGATGCTGAATTTAAGGTATTAGACGAGGATGAAGACGAAGGAAAATAAATTTCGCCCTCAGAATCGAGCCTGGCTTAATAATTTCCGGTATTATCTGGAAGCGGAACAGGGACTGGCAGAGAACTCGGTAATATCTTATTTTCAGGATTGTCAGGAATTTATCAATTTTCTGGATTGCCGTCTGGAAGATATAGTCTCTCAGGATGTGATTGAGTATCTGGCTTCACTACAAGACATTGGATTTGCAGGCAGCTCAATTGCCCGTAAACGCTCGGCAATAAAATCTCTGCTCAATTTTATGATTGAAGAGGATATCGAACTGAAATTGAACCTGGCAGATATACCCTCGATACGCTACCAGCAGAAAATCCCGGATGTGCTGACTTTAAAAGAAATGCTGCAGCTACTGGATAATATACCTGTGGAAACACCTCTGGACTGGCGTAGTAAAGCGATGCTGGAATTGATGTATGCCAGTGGTTTACGGGTTTCAGAAACTATTAATCTTACAATACACGATATTTACTGGACGGAAAAAGTAGTACGCGTCTTCGGGAAAGGGCGCAAACAGAGAGTTATTCCGGTTGCGGAAAAATCCCTGGCTTTTCTGAAAACTTATATTGATATGTATCGTCCCCTGTTGAAAGGCTATAAACAGGAAGATACTCTTTTCCTGAACCGCTTAGGGAACCCGCTGTCCAGAATGGGCGTCTGGAAAATTCTGGAATCTCTAGCGCTGAAAGTGGGATTGACTAAAAAAGTGAGTCCGCATACCATACGCCATTCATTTGCGACACACCTCGTGGAAGCAGGAGCAAATCTGCGCATTGTACAGATACTTTTAGGACATGTGAGTATAAATACTACACAGATATATTCCAATATAGATAAAAGATTCATCATCAAGGAGCACCGGGTATATCATCCGCGTAAATAATACAGAAAAGAAGATTATGAAACCACGAAAGGCACTTCACTTTGTTCAGCGTGATTCGTGATTCGTGATTAGTGATTAGTGATTCGTTTCAAGAAAAATAGAAACCGCGGATTAAGTGAATTAAACGGATTAAAGAAAAGAAATAAAAAAATAAATCCTCTTGTAGCATAGACGTCCTCGTCTGTGTTTTGCATATTGATCAATGCTATCCAAGTATTTGCGGTTGAAATGTATTTTCTGATCCGGGTGCTGAGAAAAAAAGCTTGAACTAAAAAGCCGGTTAGAATTTATGACAAGCACACTGCAAGTCAGTGGAATGAAAATTAATAGATGTGTCCCCGTAGCTCAGTTGGATAGAGCGTTTGACTCCGGATCAAAAGGCCGTGCGTTCGAATCGCGTCGGGGACACCAGATAATAAGGACAGGAATCTTAATTCCTGTCCTTTTTTTTATCCAGGAATGCTGTTTTAACAAATTGTAATAAAAAACTTGTCTTTAAATGTTCACATGTAAAAAAATGATTAGAAGAAAAGATCAGCATTGGAGGTATTATGAGAAAACTTTTAATCATTACGCTTATTCTGCTTATGGCAGCAGCGTTGATAGCGGAGCCGATAAAAGTGGCATTAGGAAATCTGGATAAAAAAGACAAAGATAGCGATTACATTGTGAGTGCTATGATAAAAAGAGACTTCAAATCAATATTTGATGCCAACTCGGACTATGAGTTGATGGATATTAAAAAGACTGATAAAGAAATAGCAAAAGCTAATACTAAAGCTTTTATATATCTGGGAAAAGATGAAAAACTGCAAGTCGCTAAAACTATTGGCGCAGATGTTATTATGTGGGGGAACGTTACATCCCAGAATAAAAACCAGTTTAAGGTCAACCTGAATATGCTTGTTGTTGAGAGCGGTGATTTTAATAACGTGACTTTTCAGGTTACAAAAAATAGTGATGAACGCATAGCCTCGATGAAAGAGAATATATTCTGTAGTCTTGAGCAAGCCTGTGTGGCAAAAACCGATATTCTTATTGATATTGCTATGCAGCAGTTTACTATGCGTAATTACGAGCAGGCTGAAGAGTCTTTCCTGGCAGTTCTGGGAGTAGATTCGCAAAACGTGCAGGCGTTATATTATCTGGGCGCTGTCAACTTCATCAATAAAAAATACGAGCAGGCTCTGAAATATTATCTGCAAGCGCTGGAAATTGCTCCTGATAATGACGATGTTCTTAATCAGTTGAGTATTGTTTATAAGAAACTGGACAGGTTTGAGGAAGCGATAGAAACATTGAAGCAGATCAGTGATATGGAAGAAAACGCGGATATCTGGATGCAAATTGCCGGGCTTTACCAGAATATTGAATATTACGCTGATGCGCAGGATTCCTACGAAAAAGCGATCAGCTTGAATGACAGTCTTAATGTAGCTTATCTGGAACTGGGTAATCTGCTTTATGAGCAGGAATATTATGACGAGGCTTTGCCTTATCTGGAAGAAGCAATGAAGCGTTTCCCGGATGATGATATGCTCAATAAAAAACTGGCCAAAGCATATCAGAAAACCGGCAAGATCAATAGCGCCATCAAACAGTATAATGACCTGATTGCCGCAAACCCGAATAATTTAAAGGCATATTACAATCTGGCAAATGCTTATATCACGATTAATGATTACGATCTGGCATTAAAGACTGCTCAAACAATCAAGTCAAAAGATACTCAGAATCCTAAAGTCTATATTCTATTAGCTAATAGTTACAGCACTCTGAAGAATTATCAGGAAGCTGAAAATGCTGCCTTGAAAGCTTTAGAGCTGGATATGGAAAATTATCAGGCATTCCGGATCTTAAGCGAGATCTATCAGGATAAGGGTTATGTGGAATATGAAAAATTCCTTGATTTTGAAGAAAAGGCAAAAACTCTCTATGGTGATGAGGCTGATGCAATGATAGAAAAACGTGACAACGCCAAAGATTCTGCCAATAAGTCTTTCCAGAAAAGTAAAGAATATCTGGATGAAGCTGAAAAACGCACAACTTTGGACAGCGAGATGCGTTATATCAAACAACGTCGGGCTACTTTGCAACAGCTTCTCGATGTAACTAAGAAATCATTCTTTTAAAATTTGAATAAACCAAAAAAGTCCTGCTCAGGCAGGATTTTTTTTTGAGAGGAAAAATGCAGAAAATATTGATCAAAAATGTGCTGCTGGCTGGGTCAGTTAAGGACATTTTAATCGCGGGTAACACCGTTTCCCGTATCGGCAGTGATCTCAATACTGATTCCGCTGAGATTATCAACGGAAGTGGGCTGGCTGCGCTGCCGGCACTTTATAATATGCACACACACACAGCTATGTCCCTGTTCCGGGGATATGCTGATGATATGGCACTGATGCCCTGGCTGCAGGAAAAGATATGGCCCCAGGAAAGTAAATTGACCGAAGAAGACGTGTATCAGGGGACCAGGTTCGGGATCCTGGAAATGATCAAGGCGGGAACCGTGCTGGCAAATGATATGTACTGGCACTGGAAAGGAGAAGCAAGAGCAGCTCAGGAAATGGGAATACGCTTTATAAATGGCTTTACTCTTATAGATTTCCACGATGAAGCTAGATTGCCGGAACTGAAAAAAGATATTCAGCAGCAATACGAAGATAGCAGTCAATATGGAGAACTGGTAGAATTCAGCCTGGCACCCCATGCCGTTTATACGGTCAGTGAAAAAACTCTCCGCTGGGCGGCTGAATTTGCCTCGGAAAAACAGCTCAAACTTCATATTCACGTCTCCGAAACCGAACAGGAAGTTATTGACTGCCTCCGGAAAACCGGACTTACACCTTTGCAGTATCTGGATAAAATAGGATTTCTGGGAAATAATGTTATTGCGGCTCATATGGTCTGGCTGGATGATAAAGATTTTGATATCGTAAAAAAACATAACCTTACCGTGGCGCACTGTCCTGTGAGTAATATGAAACTGAGTTCCGGGATTTTCAAATATTCCGAATTTCTGAAGCGGGGAATCCCCGTCTGCGTTGCTACTGATGGTCCTTCTTCTAATAATAATCTCGATTTATTTGAAGAAATGAAATTTGCTGCCATCCTACCCAAAATCAGCATGATGAATCCGGAACTGGCTGCTGCGGAAAACATATTGCAGACTACAACCTTAAATCCGGCAAAAGCCCTGGGACTGGCAGCAGGCGAAGTGAAAGAAGGAAATCTGGCTGATATTATCCTGGTGGATCTGGATAATATCAATCTTATCCCTAACCATAATCTCAGCTCTAATCTCGTCTATTCTGCGCATGCTGATTGCGTACATACCACCATCTGTAACGGAAAAATTCTTATGCATAACCGCAGGATAAAGGGCGAACAGGAAATAATTGCCGGATTCAGAAAGACCATTGAAAAATTGCGAAAGGCATAAAACCAGACCAGGATGGTCTGGATACGCAGGCTCGGAGATATATCAGAATTTATAAAGCTCTTTGCAGTTTTGAGATAACCATATAATTAAGCTCCGCCAGACATACATAAGAGCGGAGTGTTTTCACAATAAAATAGCCCGATTAGACGAGTATACTCATTGCTACTCACAGTTATTTAATTTACTTGACCTGAGAGTCAGGGTCAATATTTTGCCAAGAATAATTAGAAATGAGATAAAATAAACAGAACAGGAAATTGTTATGAAGTTAGGTGAAATTGTAAAGGCATTGGAAGCGGATGTGCTAGTGGGAGCAACCGCTATGGAGAAAGAGATTACCTGCGCATTTGCCAGTGATCTCATCAGTGACATACTGATGTGCACCAAGGAACCCACATTATTGCTTTCAGGACTGACGAATCCTCAGATCATCAGGCTTTCCGATATGATCGAGTTATTCGGCATCGTATTTGTACGCGGCAAGAAACCGTCACAGGAAATTGTGGAAATGGCTAAGGAAAGAGATCTTCCTCTAATAACCACTCAATTTACCATGTATAAAACCAGTGGTATTCTTTTCAATCTCGGATTAAGAAGCTGTAAGATATAAATGGCTGAATACTGGTATTTTAATGAAGCTTTTGCTGAGGAAGCCAGTTCATATTTCCTGGAACGACCGGAACCGGTGATTGTTATGGATTTTACAATTGGAGAGCGCGATTTCGTTAATGCCGGCAATGCATCTTCCCAGATCAAGATGGCGTTGAAACGTCTGGGGGTTGATCATGATATTTTACGCCGTATTGCCATAGCATCTTATGAAGCAGAAATTAATGAAACCGCTCATGCCAGAGGTGGTGAAATAACCGGTAATATCTATCCTGAATTTGTCGTAATTAAGTTTTATGATAAAGGTCCCGGTATGAAAGACATCGAGCAATCAATGGTTCCCGGTTTCAGTACTGCCGATGAACAGGTTCGTGAAATGGGTTTCGGTGCCGGACTCGGGCTTCCGAATATCAAAAAAAATGTTGATGTGTTGCATATTGACTCCGAAGAAGGCGGACGCACTTTGCTGGAGTTTATGATATTTTTCCGAAAAAAATCCTGATTGAGAGAAATATGGACAAAGAAAAAAAATATTTCCATGCCCTGCAGGTAAAGACAGAAAAATGCGTTGCCTGTATGAAATGCGTGCGGGTGTGTCCTACTCAGGCTTTACGCATCCGCAATGGTAAAGTAGCACTGGATGAAGACCGCTGTATCGATTGCGGTCGCTGCCTCAGCGCTTGTCAATTTGGCGCTTTGCTGCCCTGGTCTGATAAGCTGGATATCATCAAAAATAAAAAATACAAAGTAGCAGTGTTATCCAGTTCTTATGCCGGTCAGTTTTCGGAGCATATAAGTTATGCAACGGCAAAAAAAGCTCTCTTACAAATAGGCTTTGATGAGGTTATCGAGGAATCTATGGTGACAGAACTTTTTGGAATGATGCTGCATAAATACCTGCAAAACAGTCCCGAAATTCGACCCGTTCTTTCCAGTAGCTGTCCGGCAGTGGTAAGATTGATCCAGGTCAGGTTTCCCTCATTGCTGCCCAATCTTCTGCATCTGGAATCACCTCGCAGTATAGTTGCCATGTATTACCGCCAGAAACTGATCAAAGAAAAAAAACTCGCCGCAGAAGACATCGGCATTTACCTGATTGTGCCCTGTATTGCTCAGGTAACAGCTGTTCATCAACCGGAAGGAAAGTTCAGCAATCTGGAAGATGGTGCGATTTCTATCCAGAATGTTTTTGGGGAAGCCCTGGAAGTATTGAAACAGGCAGTTCAGGATAAGCGTCCCATGGATATTCATACCCGCGGATTAGGCTGGGCAATATCAAGGAATGCCGCTTCCGATCTGGAAGAAAATAAAATTAAAACTCTTTCCGTCTGTGGCATACCAAATGTCATAGAAGTCCTCTTAAAAATTGAGAATCAGCAGATTGACCATTACGATTATATTGTATTAGATAGCTGTACCGTTGGTTGCGTGGGTGGTGTATTAAATATCGAAAATCCCTTTATTGCCGCCAGCCGCATACGGCACATTATGAATAAAGAAGAAGCTGCCAGTTTCGAATCCCAGGAAATTCTGGATATGTTCGAGAAGGGAAAATTCGGAGTTGAACAGCTGGAGGGTCGCTCCATTATGAAGCTTAGCAGCGATATTAAGTCCGCCCTCGAAAAAATGAAGAGAATACACCAGATAAATGCAGAATTGCCAGGACTTGACTGTTCTGCCTGTGGCTCTCCTACCTGCATTACTTTAGCTGAGGATATTGTGGAAGGTAAATCTACTATTGAAGATTGCGTAGTGCTGTTACGTAAGAAAATGAGACCAAAAAATAATACTAAATAGAGGTAATATGAAACTGAAAGAGTTTATAAATGCGGTAAATGCTCAATTCCTGACCAGTGAAATAGAAACAGATATGGAAATATCAGGCGGCTATGCCTCAGATCTGCTTTCCGATGTGATGGGCAATGCCCACGAAGGTCAAATCTGGATCACTATTATGCGCCATCTGAACGTTGTGGCAGTTGCCAGCCTGGCAAATATCGCTGCTGTGATATTCAGTAATAAGATGAAACCGGACGAAGCTGTGATCAAAAAAGCAAATGAAGAAGGTATTATTCTTCTTGCCACGAATATGACCACTTTTGAAGTTGCCGGCAGACTTTACCAGTTACTGCATCCATAAATCCATTTTGTGCAGCAGGTTTTGATGAAGAACAGTAAGATTTTGTGTGTAGAAGAGTTAGAAAATTTTCATGAATATTATTTTTATATTTATGAAAATTATCTAATTCTCTCTGCGCCAAAAGCTTTCTACTATCCGCAAATTTCTACGGCACTATATGGATTAAAAACAGGATTCAAACGTGCACTGGTTTAAAGCTGACTTGCATATTCATTCGGTGCTATCACCCTGTGGCGCTCTTTCCATGTCCCCGCAGATGGTGATCAGTAAAGCCTGTGAACGCGAGCTTGATATCATTGCCATCACGGATCATAACTCAATGGCTAACTGCTCTGCCTATAAAGAAGTCGCAGATAAAGCCGGAATTCACCTTCTGTATGGCATGGAAGTGCAGACCGCGGAAGAGATCCACCTGATTACTCTGTTCGATGCTCCGGCAGCAGCGGCTGCCTTTAGTGAAATTATTTATGAATCGCTGCTTCCGGTTGCCAATGATCCGGATTTCTTCGGTGATCAGGTTGTTGTTGATGCAGATGCCAATATTGTCAGAATCGAGGAAAAAGCTTTGATCAATTCCTCGCTGTTAAGCCTTGAAGAAGTACTCGAAAAGGCGGTTGAATACGGCGCCCTGATCTTTCCGGCTCATGTTGATGCCGGTAGTTTCAGCATTATCGGGCAATTGGGAATGATTCCGTCAGGTCTGCCGATAGATGCCTGCGGAATTACTGCCAAAGCAGATCATAACCGGCTGATGGTTCAATATCCGCAACTGGCAGATTACACCTTGATCCGTAATTCTGATGCCCATTATCCTGAAGATATCGGAGCAGGCTACACGGAATTTTATCTGGATCAACCCACGATTGCGGAACTGAAAATGGCGTGCCGACAGGAATGCGGTCGTAAGGTCTTTTTAAAGGATTTGTAATTAAAAAATAAATATAATGGAGGAAGTATGGCAGAAGATTGTTACAGGGATAATGCCCTCTATGCCGAACTGAAGAAGGTGATCGAGGAAAAGAAAGGTCTCGAAAAACCGCTGATTGAAATTCTGCGCGATGCTCAGGAAATATTTGGGTATCTCCCTGAAGAAGTGCAGCGTTTTATTGCTGAAGAATTGAATATGCCCCTGAGTGAAGTTTATGGAGTTGTTACATTTTACAATTTCTTTAGTATGAAACCACGCGGAAAATATGTGATCAATGTCTGCACTGGAACCGCCTGCTACGTTAAAGGCGCTCCCCGTTTACTGCAGATGCTCAGCGATGAACTCAAAATCGAACTGGGTGGAACCACGCCGGATAATCAATTTACTCTCACCTCGGTACGTTGCGTTGGCGCTTGTTCGCTGGCTCCTGTCTTCGTTATTGGAGAAGATACATTTGGACGCATCGAAAACCGCGATAAGCTCAAAGAAATTCTGAAAAAATACCGGCAGGCTTAGTTATAATGCAGGATATCTCATTACATCTTCTTGATATCATAGAAAATTCCGTTCGCGCCAAAGCACGGAATATCTGGATTATTATCACTATTCTGGAACCAGAAAACCTTCTGCGCATCATCATTAAGGATGACGGTTTCGGTATGGATAATGAAACTCTGCAGGCTGCTCAGGATCCTTTTTATACTTCCAAAACGGAACGCCTGAAAAAAGTCGGACTGGGTATCCCGCTGTTTAAAGAGAATGCCGAGCGCTGCGCCGGCAGTTTCAAAATCGAAAGTGTTGTCAGTAAAGGTACTGTGCTCACTGCCGAATTCGCCTATGATCACATTGACCGTATGCCGCTGGGTATGATCTCAGATACTATTCTCACAGCTGTTCTCGGTCATGAACAGATAGACCTGCATCTTAAGCTGCAGCACTGCAAAATTGACGGTAGCTGTCTTGATTTCAAGTTTTCTACCGAATTAGTGAAAAAAGAGTTAGGTGATATTCCGCTAAGTTATCCGGACGTTATCACTTTTCTCGATGAAATGTTGAAAGAAGGAATAAAAAATACAGAAATGGAGGAAAATTAATGAAGACCTTGGAAGAATTGCGGAAAATCAGGGAAAAAGCCCAGAATGAGATGAAACTCCGCGAATCCAATTATCGCTTTAAAGTGGTCGTTGGCATGGGTACTTCCGGTATTGCTACTGGCGCTAGAGAAGTTATGAAGGCTATTCTCGACGAAATAGCCGCCCGTAATCTCACCGGCATCATTGTGACTCAAACCGGTGAAAAGGGTCTTTCGTCTATGGAACCCGTTGTGGATGTTATCGAAAATGATAAACCCGCCGTTACCTATGGCAATATTGATCCTGAAAAAGCCCGCCGCATCGTTGCTGAACATCTGGTTAATAACCGCATCGTGCAGGACTACCTCGTTACTACAACATCTTAGGAGGATGAATGATTTACAAAAGAACTGATGTCTTATTGTGTTGTGGTTCAGGATGCGTTAGCGCCGGGGCTCTTAAGATCAAAGAAAAACTCCTGGAAGAGATTAAACGCCAGAATATAAGCGAAGAGATCAATATCATTGAAACCGGCTGCATGGGTCCATGTGATGCCGGTCCCGTTATGCTTGTTTATCCTGAAGGGGTTTTCTACCAGAAATTAACAGTTGCCGATATTCCGGAACTCGTGGAAGAACATTTTGTGAAAGGCAGACCACTTAAAAGGCTTATGCTGCAGGATGACAGAAAAATCTACGAAACAAAAAAAGACCTGCCCTTTTATAAAAAACAGGTTAAGGTTGCCCTGGAAAACTGCGGCTACATCAATCCGGACAGCATCGAAGAATACATCGCCGTCGGCGGTTATGAAGCCATTGGCAAAGTGCTTACCGAAATGAAACCCACCGATGCTATCGAGCTTGTTAAGCTAAGTGGTCTCCGCGGACGCGGTGGTGGCGGTTTTCCCACCTGGTTAAAATGGAACCTTACGGCTCAGGTACAGGATGCTCCCAAATACGTGATCTGCAACGGTGATGAGGGTGATCCCGGTGCTTTTATGGATAGAAGCCTTATGGAAGGCGATCCGCATCGTATTCTGGAAGGTATGATGATCGCTGCCTATGCCACCGGCGCCAGCAAGGGTTATTTTTATATCCGCGCGGAATATCCCCTTGCCATTCGCCGCATTAAGCAGGCTATTGCCCAGGCTCATGAATTCGGATTGATGGGTGAAAACATCTTTGACAGCAGCTTCTCCTTTGCTGCTGAGGTTAGAACCGGTGCCGGCGCTTTTGTCTGTGGCGAAGAAACCGCTCTTATTGCCTCCATTGAAGGTAAAAGAGGGCAGCCTACTCCCAAACCACCCTTCCCCAGCGTTAGCGGCGTATGGGGTAAACCCACTACCGTTAATAATGTGGAAACCCTGGCTAATCTGCCCACTATTTTCCGTAAAGGCGCGGAATGGTTCTATGCTATGGGCGTGGATACCAGTCGTGGTACCAAGGTTTTTGCTCTCACAGGTGACGTGCGCAATACCGGTCTCGTGGAAGTTCCCATGGGTATTACTCTGCGTGAATTGATCTTTGATGTGGGCGGAGGAATAATCGGTGATAGAAAATTCAAGGCTGTCCAGCTCGGCGGCCCTTCCGGCGGCTGCCTTACTACTGAACATCTCGATACTCCCATTACTTACGAAAATCTTACTGCTAAAGGCGCGATGATGGGTTCCGGCGGCGTGATCGTGATGAATGAAAATAACTGTATGGTCAATGTTGCCAAATTCTTCCTCGAATTCAGCATGGAAGAAAGCTGCGGAAAATGCACGCCCTGCCGCATTGGTCTCAAGCATATGCATAAGATCCTGGAACGTATCACCAACGGTGAAGGTGAAGAAGCAGACCTGGACAGACTGGAAAAACTCGGCAGACAGATCATTGATACTTCACTTTGCG
>JAIPGO010000147.1 GCA_021736135.1 Candidatus Cloacimonadota bacterium | reverse complement strand
GTTGGGGTGGGGGGGGATGATATTATATTCTACAAATAGATAAGTCCTACGGACTAATTAACATTCCCTAAACTATCTCAGGAAATTTAGTTTTGTCAATTACAATAATCCTGCCTAAAGCGTAGCAGATGTGCACATTTCATCTTCATTTTAAGAATTTTGGTAATTATATAAAGAGTTA
This sequence comes from Candidatus Cloacimonadota bacterium, assembly GCA_021736135.1. Classification (GTDB taxonomy): domain Bacteria; phylum Cloacimonadota; class Cloacimonadia; order Cloacimonadales; family TCS61; genus JAIPGO01. The sequence continues at coordinate 34,292 of JAIPGO010000147.1, read as the reverse complement.
CACTGAACAGTATCTTTAAACCTGCTATGTGGTCGTACTACGCCGGTGTATTTCACAGGTTAGTCACGAATAATTGAACCAGAGAGGAAAACAGCCAGATAGTATAAACTTACACAGACAAACACGGGTGAACACTGTTCCACTGGATTCCAATGATTTATGTGTTTTCATAGTATATCCGTATTATTTCCAGGGGAGAAGAAGGGGGGATATTTGATTTTTCTTGCCTAAAGGATATACGGCATTATTTCTGGTTAAGTCAAAAAGATTTTATTAATTAGCAGTATTTTTGAATAATTGGGAGGTAAACTTTGAATGTATTCAGGAAAAAGCCATTGCAGGATAGGGATATCTGGCAAAAATTATGGGGGAAGCGAATCAGCGAGAATTTTCTGATAGAACTTAATAATTTACTGGCAGATAAGCCGTTGCTGCAAATCAGGCTGGAAGAAGTAAACCGTCTATGCCGTCGTTATAAAGTAAGTAATATTTCTCAATTTTCCCGGAGGCTGGCTGGTTTTTATCACAGCTATCTGCAATATTGTCTGGAAGATCGAAAATTGAGTAACGATGAAATCCAGGAACTATCGCATCTCAAAGGTCTTCTGGGATTATCGGATAGAACAGTGAAAGAGGTTCATCAATCGCTGGCTACGGCAATATATGGGCAGGAACTGGAAAAAACGATGAATGACAGAAAGATAGACCATAAAGAACAATCATTTCTGGAAGAACTCTGCCGTAATTTATATTTACCGGAAGAGCTGGCGCAGCGAATCCAGGAAGAGAAAGCAGGAAAGAAATTAACCCGTAAGCTGTTGGAAATAATGGGCGATAAACGGATAACACCAGAAGAAGAAAGGGATTTCAATCTGCTATCGGAAAACCTGGGATTCAAACCGGGACTCGATGAAAGAACGGAAGCAAACTTTGAGCGTTATAAAATGTACTGGCAGGTGGAAAATGGAGAATTACCGCGCATCGAACCGGGAATACACCTGCAGGTTGACGAGAGATGCCATTTTCAAGCGGAAGCGAACTGGTATGAAACCGAAAAAAGCACAGCAAATCTGGAAACAGGGGAACTGCAGGGGCGCATCCGCGTACCACGGGGGGCATTCTGGCGCAGTGACAATGAGAATTTGAGCGGACTTTCCGCCAGTGACTGGAAGGCAATAGACAGCGGTACAATGCTGCTGACGAATCAGCGTCTTATTTATATGGGCAAAATGGGAAGAATGGTAATACTTCTGGAAAATATCAGCGGTCTCATTCCTTACAATGATGCAGTATTGATTCAACGAAGGAAGGGAAAATCCCCACTGGTTGAACTGTCAGAAGAAGAATCGGACATCTTTGCATTAATGCTTAACCGGCTTTTAAGTGAGGAAAAAGAATAGAACGAGGACATGGTGAAATATAAACTACCAAGAATAAGACCAGACGAAACGACTGCCTGGGCAGCCCTGACACGTCATTACACAGAAATAAAAGATATTTCATTACGGGAGCAATTTGCCACTGATAAAGACAGGTTTGAATGTTTCAGTATCAGGAGGGGGGACATCCTGCTGGACTATTCCAAGAATCTGATAACAGAACGCACGAGGGAGCTGCTTCTGGACCTGGCTCAGGAATGCCATTTAGCTGAAGCCCGGGAAGCGTTTTTCAGAGGTGAGAAAATAAATGAGACGGAGAACCGGTCCGTGTTACATACCGCCTTGCGTAACCGCAGTGGAAAACCTGTCCTCTTAGACGGCATTGACGTGATGCCGCAGATACTTCTGGAACTGGACAGGATGCGCATCTTTACAGAAAGAATCAGTAATGGGACCTGGCAGGGATTTTCAGGAATGCCGATAAAGGACATCGTCAACATAGGCATTGGTGGTTCGGATCTGGGACCAGTAATGGTTACGGAAGCTTTACGGCATTATGGCAATCGCGAAATACAGGTTCATTTTGTTTCAAATATAGACGGCACCCAGATCACAGAAACCCTCAGGTCACTGAATCCCGAGACAACCCTGTTTTTAATAGCTTCTAAAACTTTTACTACTCAGGAAACAATGACTAATGCCGAGACAGCCAAATCCTGGCTTTTACAAAAGGCCGGAGATGAAAAGGCAGTAAGCCTTCATTTTGCAGCGATTTCCACAAATGCTGCCAAAGTGAAAGCCTTTGGAATAGATACATCTAACGTGTTCACATTCTGGGACTGGGTAGGCGGCAGATACTCGCTGTGGTCAGCCATTGGATTATCCATAATGTGCTATATCGGGTATGATAACTACATCAGTCTTCTAGAAGGTGCCTGGGAAATGGACAACCATTTCAAGACATCGGAATTTCACGAGAACATACCGGTAATCCTGGCGTTACTGGGCATCTGGTATAACAATTTCTGGGGAGCGGAGAGTGAAGCGTTGCTACCTTATGAGCAATATCTACACCGTTTTCCGGCATATTTTCAACAGAGTAATATGGAAAGTAACGGCAAGAATACAGCAAGGGACGGCAAGCCGGTTACCTGGCAGACAGGTCCCGTCATCTGGGGAGAGCCCGGTACGAACGGGCAGCACGCCTTTTATCAATTGCTGCATCAGGGAACAAAGCTGATACCTTGTGATTTTCTGGCGGGTGCTGAGAGTTTGAACCCACGGAGTGATCATCATAAGAAACTACTGGCAAATTTTTTTGCCCAGACAGAAGCGCTGATGATGGGAAAAACGGAGGCAGAGGTCAGAAAGGAACTGAAGAAAACCGGAATACCCGAAGATGAGCTTAAACGCCTGATACCCTTCAAAGTGTTCCCTGGGAATAAACCAACTAATTCCATACTTTATAAAAAACTGACACCGAAGGTGTTAGGAAGTCTTATCGCCATGTATGAGCATAAAATATTCGTGCAGGGCGTGATCTGGAATATCTTCAGCTTTGACCAGTGGGGAGTGGAGCTAGGAAAACAACTGGCAGAAAAAATATTGCCGGAACTGGAAGATGATAAACCGGTTGATAACCATGACGGGTCGACAAACGGATTGCTCAACTGCTGGAAGAAGATGAAAGATTGAAGATGAAAAATGAAAGATTAAAATACAAATATTAATAAGAATAAGAGGAGAAAATGATTGTCAGGGGGGCACCGGCGGCTTTGGTATTACCAACGGTTTTCTGGCTGGCGGGACTGGCAATTGGATATTATCTGGTTTTTAACCTTACTTATTATATCATACTATTTCTGTTGGGAGCAGGATTATTTCTATTATTCAGGAAAAATTATCTGCTGTTACTGTTAATGGTTCTTTTGACTGGTATGCTGCGTATGAATACAGCCAACACCTTTCCACCCCGGCATATCTCAAATTTACTGCCAAAGAACGTACCTCTGAAGGTGGAAATTCATGGACTGATCACTGAAAAAACCAGGAAAGGCAAGGCAATGAATACTTACCGCTGTGAACTGGACACTCTGCGAGGAGCATATTGCGAGGGCGGCATCAGGTTATTCAGTTCACAGGAAATGAATATCGGAGATATGATAAGGGGTATGGTCATCCTGGAAAAAGTGGAAGGTGCAAGAAATCCCGGAGCCAGAGACTGGCGGTTAAACTACCGCGTACAGAACATATATGCCACAGCCAACAGCGTCGGTAGGCTTGATATAACCAGCCACAGACAGAATGTATGGCAGGTAATAAGGGAATATTTACTAAAGCGCCTGCAGAGGAGACTGGGCAGGGACGGTGTTTATGCGGCAGCAATGTTTGCAGGTGATACGAGTGAAATTTCCTCTGAGTATCGGCAATATCTGCGAAAATCAGGCCTTAGCCATTTATTTGCCATCAGCGGATTGCATGTGGGCATCATCGCCTTAATTTTATATAACCTGTTACGTTTGATCTTTAGAAGAAGGACAGCCCATAATCTCCTGCTGATTATTCTAATTATATACGGTTATCTATGCAACTGGGCGGCAGCGGTAACGCGGTCAATAGTAATGTATATACTTTACCGTCTCAGCAGCCTGGGAGAAAGGCTGGTAAATTTAAACCAGACTCTGGCAGTAAGTATATTTATAATAACTTTCATTCGGCCGGAACAGGTCTTTTCCGTCGGGTTGCAGTTATCCGCGGGAGCAATGCTGGTAATCATCAATCTTCTACCCAGCCTGGAAAATCTTTCATTGCCGGGAGTTTCAGGAAAACCGCTGCTGAAAGGAATCTGTGTTTCACTGCTGTTGACCATAGCAATCGTAATATTTCTTGCAGCTCTAACAAGCGCAGTTTTTGGCTGTTTTTCTGCCAATGCCATTCTGGCTGTTATACCGGCTTCTTTTTTATTCAGTCTGCTTTTACCAATGCTTTTTCTGATCCTCTTTTTGCCGATAGGCTGGGAACCATTTGCCAGCGCATATCACTTTCTGTTAGAACTTTTCAACCGCTGGCTGCAAACGGCAGCTTCCTTTCCATTATATAGAGACGGTCTGTACCTGCACCTGATAAAGGTCTTAGCGATATATGCCGGAGCAGCAGCAGGTTATTACCTGCTAATGAAGAAAAAAACACTTCTGTTGATTTTGCTGATAATAGCACTGACCCTGGTGCTATTATACCCGTTTTACAAAGATGAACCGGCAACAGGTATTATGCGCATAAGTTGTCTGGACTGCGGACAGGGGGATCTGGCATTACTGGAATTAGCAGGCGGAGAGAAGATATTGATTGATGCCGGTCCGCCTGCGGGAGCCAGAGGAGGCGGAGCTGAAGCTTTAGTTCCCTGGCTGCAAAAGCGGGGAATTAAGTCACTTGATTACGTAATGATAACGCACGCCCATAATGATCATTATGGTGGCATCCCCGAGGTTTTTGACGCCCTGAGAGTGAAATGCCTGATAACCGCAGCCTCCTTCTGGAATGATCTGGAAGATATTGCTCTGGAAAAGAGCGTCTTTGAGGAAGACTGCCGGCAGATAATCCTGCAGGATACATTCAGTATGCTGCTGGGGAATACCCGATTGCAATTCCTGCATCCGAACAGAGATTTTCAGGGAGAAAAAGTAAACAATAACTCATTAGTAATCAAAGTGGAATACGGAAATTTTCAAGCTCTGTTCACGGGAGATATTGAGAAAGAGGCAGAAGCTCTGCTACTGAAAGAATATGGAAGCAGACTGGATTCAGATTTTTTAAAAGTCCCGCATCATGGGAGTCTGAGCTCAAGCACACCGGAATTTGTGAAAGCCGTGAATCCAGATATCTGTTATATTCCGGCAGGGAAGGGGAACCATTTTGGTTTCCCAGATCGCCTGGTGCGAGAGAGATATGGTAAACTGGGAAAAGGGAGAATAGTTGCTGCCGAAGACGGAGCAATGCTGCTGGAGACAGATAGTAACGAAGTCAAAATGAAAGTAATGTTGAGAGAATAGTGAATAATTATGAATTTTGAATTATAAATGAAGGTAGCTTCAAAGTAAAGCCGGGATGCTAACACCCCGGCTTCTTTCTCTCTCTCTCCTCAAGCAGTTTATTGAGCGAGGATTTTTACTTCAATGCGCCGGTTACGGGCACGACCTTCAAAAGTGGCGTTATCTGCAATTGGACTTGCTGAACCGTAGCCGGTGGCAATGAGTCTTTCTTCCGAAATACCGGCAGAAATAAGATAGTCAACAACAGCTTCGGCACGATTTTGCGACAGTTCAAGGTTATCAGCTTCAGTCCCGACATTATCTGTATAACCGCAGAGTTCTATTTTCATCTGTGGATTAGCCATCATTCTGGCAGCCAGGGCGTTCAAGGCGGGATATGATTCCCTTGAAAGCGCAGCTTTACCGGTTTCGAAGAAGATATTTTCCAGAACACCAGTCTTCATTGATTCCACTTCCAGTATCCGAACTTCAATGCGGCGGTTCTTTTCTCTTCCGGCAGCGTTATCATTAGTAGCAACCGGCTGAGTTTCACCATATCCTCTTGCCGTAAGTTTAGTAGCTTTCACCCCTTTGGTAATGAGGTAATCGACAACAGACTGAGCTCTTTCCTGAGAAAGTGTAAGATTATTAGCAGCTGAGCCGACATTATCCGTAAAGGCGGCAATTTCAATTTTAATGTTATCATTATCGCGCAGTTGTTCAGCCAGCATATCAAGACAGGCAGCGCTGTATTCGTTGATTTTTGTGCTGCCGGAAGTGAAGCCCACACATCCCAGAACGCCTTCGCTTATGGAGCCGCTTTCCAGAATCTTGAGCTCAATGCGGCGGTTTCCTGCTCTTCCTTCTTCGGTATCATTGGAATAAAGCGGATAATCGTAGCCATAACCCACGGCATGTATCTGATCAGAGTGAACGCCTTTTTTAACGATGTAATCTCTCACTGCTTCAGCACGATCCAGGGCAAGGTTCTTATTATAATTGTCTTCGCCCCGGTTATCACAATGCCCGGCTATTTCAACCTTTGTCCCGGGATAGGAAAGCAGAACGGAAGCAACGTTATCGAGAATCGGATATGAAGCTTCTTTAATAACGGCGCTATTATAGTCAAAATTGATAATATAGCGACTGAAATCGAGCTTGGAAAGCATAATATCAAAGTAATCAATATCTTCTTCACCTACGGAGACAGAGCCTTTTTCCACGAAATAATCATCAGCGCTGATCAAGTAATCATAGGAAGTATTTTTCTCCAGATATACTTCAAAATATCCGTCAACATCAGTGAGTATAAATTCAGAATACTCTGGTTCACCAGTTTGTTTCCAGGCAATCTGCAGAGAAACGGGTTCACCAAATTCATCCATCAAAGTACCTGAAAGGCGAACAATCGTAACTTCTTCTTCTGTAATAACCGTTTCCAGATATGTTGTATCCATAATGGTTTCATAAACAATAACCTTCTCCGGTTCTGGTCTGGAAACCTGATCCCAGGGGCGGAAAACGAGTGAGAACTGGTGAGTATCTCCGAAAACATTATCAAATTCTTCGTTGATATAAGCATAATTAAATTCAATCCAGCGTACTTTAATGCCGAAACCGGCAGTAAAATTACCATTGTCTAAGCCTAATCTCAAACCGCCCTGTGTTTCGTTAAAGAAGTCAGTTTTGTCATAATCGGGCATAATCCAGTTCCAGTATTCGGCACCGAGAGCATATTCGAAATCGCCATTCTGCTCACCCCGCAGGTCAATGGCTGTTGTAAGATAGTCATAAGGCAGCCAGGCAATACCAAGATTGTATTGCATAGGGGGAGCTTCACCGGCAATTTCAGAGCTATAAAGATCACGAAGCATTAATCCGAGTTTCAAGTCGTATGCAGCTAAAGGATAGTTAAAACCAAGATCAACTCCAAAACCGCTTTCAGTATCCTCACCTTCTATATCAGAAATATAGAATTTCAAATTCAATCCGGCATTTACACCATACCAGGCATTAGCATAGGAAAGAGAAATATTATTATCACCCACACCAAAGTTGCCAGTAGGAAGATCATTTTCATCATAACCGACAATACCGTCAACAGAGGAATTCATCCAGCTAAGAGCCAGTGTACCGAAAGATAAATGCTGTCCTAGAGCAAAGTAATTCAACTTTCGATCAAGCCCAAGATCATTATAAGTAGTGCCCAGCTCAGGAGTTTGAAGGAAATTGAGGTTAGCGGGGTTCCAGTAGGCAGCGTTGATATTATTAATGCTGGCAGTAACTGCACCACCCATCCCCATAGCTTTGGCATCTGTACCCATTCTCATATAGGCGGCAGCATGATTATTATCTGCGGCAAGTAAGGCAACACTGGCAACAATCAGGATAACTAAGATAATGTTTATTGTCTTTTTCATCATGCACCTCCTTAATCCTTTATCACAACTTTGATGACTTTCTCCAGGGCAATTTCATCAAAGCCGTCCTTTCCGACGACGCGCGCAAAGTAAACACCACGGGCGAGTTTTGTACCATTCGTGGTACCATTCCAGCCATCTGTGTAACCCATCCAGGTTATTTCATTTGATCCCCTGCCTGCGAAGCTTTCAGAGCAAACCTCTTTACCGGCAAAGTCGTAAATGGAAATCTCAATACCTGCTAAAGATGCGGTTGAATTAATAACAAATCTAGTACCATCATCGGTATTCATCGGGTTGGGGTAGCAGTGAACGTCAAAGCCACCAGTATAAACCACTAAGATATTGAACAAAGCCTGCGAGCTGTCTAACGGATCATAGGCAATAATTTCATAGTTATTAATACCAGTCCAGTTATGGGGGGCAGTAAAATCAGCGATTTTACCATCGAGAACCATATCAATGAGGTCATCGGGGTCAATACCTGTGGATATATTTTCAACAGAAATAGTTACTTCTGTGCCAACATCATTATCCACATCAGTAATATAATTTGTAAAGTCAACATGTAAGGTTCCGTCAGAAACCATCTGGAAATCATTTTCAATAGAAATCCGGGGCGGGTCGTTTATGGGATCAACATACACAAGGAATGTATCCCGAACGGAGTAATGAAAACGGTCATAGCAGACCACATAAACGGGCCAGGTCTGGGTTGTATATCTATCCGGTATAGAGACGATATTCATCATAGAATTATCAATTGTAACTGCAAAATCCTGAGAAGCAGAGCTTACTGAGAATTCGAGATCGCTTTGGGGTGAATTGTCATAGAAATGATTAGCCAGGTCAACTGAGTATATACTAAAGTCTTCCTCCAAAGACGCATCTAAAAGTGGAAGAATCAATGACGGATAATCATTATTGATAGTACCTGGTAAAACAACAGGATAGAAGGGAGTGGGTGAATGGAATTCGAAATCATCCAGTTCCACTACAGCCTGCTCATATTCATTAGAGATATATTTAAATTCAATGTTGATCAAAGAACCAGAACCAAAGAGTGGATTGGTGAAATCGTGATCGATAAAGATTTCTCTTTCACCGGCGACGACCCTGGTAGTATCCCCGATAGTACCCTCAAAGTTAAAACCAAGAAATTCGAGAAGCTCGGGATCAAAGAATAGCCAGAACTCAAAACCATAAACTTCCCAATATTCAAGAAGTATGTTTACATTAACCGGCAGTAAGAATTCCTCACCTGGTTCCAGACCATCGAGGAAGGGTAATGTAATTACGACATCCCCGGGATCAGGCGTGTGATCTACCGGAATTAAAGTAACATTGACTATATCTGTGCTGATGAGGGTGCCATCAGTAACATAGAAGAATACATTTTCATTTACATCCCAGGTGCTATCAACGAAAGTTACAACAAAACCATCGATAAGAATATCATCAATCAGCTCATAACCACCAGCAGTAAGGGTAAGAGAATCACCATCATTGCTGTAAATAAAGCTGCTTAAATCATAGGATTCCTGCTGTCCCTGTACAGCGATAATACTTGGTGGAATATTTATAACGGGGGGGTCGTTGACTGGTTCAACCACTACTAAAACTGAATCTGTGGCTGTAAGACGGTTCACATTATCATCTACCGTGAAATAGATTACTTCTTCACCATTCCAGTTCAAGTTTCCGATCAAAGTCACAGCCAGACCTTGAATATAAACCTGGATAAACTCATTTCCAGAGGCTGTAAGTGTTAAAGGATCTCCATCAACATCACTGGCATAAAGAGCAAAATTTAAAGTCTGGAGCACATCTTCCTGGAGTACAAATTGATCAGGAAGGATAATTACCGGAGGATCGTTAGTAGGCAGGATGTAAACTCTCATATTATCCGTATTGCTCAGAGTGAGATCATATACAGTAAACTGGATGGTTTCATTACCCACCCAGTCAGTTTCAGCCAGTAGAGTAACAACAAGATTATCAATCTGAACTGTTAGATGATCTGTCCCATCACAAGTAAGAGTTAAATCATTATAGTTATTATCAATATCATCAATGAAATCACTCATATCGATAACTAAAGAGCCACCTTCATTGATATTAACGCTGAGGGGAAGATTGATTGTAGGAGCGTCATTAATGGGTCTCACTGTAATATTAACATCGTCACTGGCGGAAAGTCCTCCTACCGTTTCGTAAACAGTAAAGGTGAGCAGTTCGGTACCATTCCAGTTAGGGACAGCTGAGAGATTAACTTGTAACATGTCGAAATTGACTATAACATTCGTGTTACCACTGACCTGCAAAGCGAGTTGATCAAAAGGAGTATCAATATCAGTTATAAAGGGAATAAAATTAATTTCACTGGAGTTATCTTCATCAAATCTGAACTCAGGAGGTAGATTAATTGTAGGAGCATCACCAACCGGATTGACAATAACATTCACATTATCATTAGCAGTTGCGCCCTGTCCGTCATTCACAATAAACGTAAGATTTTCGGTACCATTCCAGTTTTGAACGGCTCCGAAAGAAACCATAAGACCGGTGATGTTTACAGTAACATTCACATTATTCTGAACAGAAAGAGTAAGCGGGTTTCCATCAACATCATTAACATAAGCTGTAAAATCTACAGGAAGTGTGGCATCTTCATTGAATGTGAAGCTGGCTGGCAGAATAATCGTGGGCGGATCATTTACAGGACTGACAATCAGATTAACGTCATCAGAAGTAATACCTCCGCTGTTATCGTTAACCAGAAAGCTGATATTAACAGTACCATTGAAGTTTGGTCCGGGAGTAAAGGTTACTTGAGTACCTGCAATACTAACGTTCACATCAGGATAAGTACCAACGACAGAAAGCGACAATTGTGTGACCAGATTATCAATATCACTAATATAACCGGCAAAATCAACCACCAGGGGAGTATCTTCCGGTGTAGTGAAAGAAATCGGCAGGTTTATGACAGGAGGATCATTAACCGGGGTAACGATAACCGGTGCAATTTCAGAATCATAATACTGACCGTCGCCAACGGTGAATGTATTGTTTTCCGTACCGAACCAGTTAGGAATCGCAGTAAAAGTAACCTGATAACCAGCAACAGCAGCCTGCACATTTACACCATCGGAAACGATGACCGACAAGAACTGAGAATCCACATCGGAAACATAAGGTGTGAAATCCACAACCAGCGAGCCATCTTCAGCAAAAGTAAAGCCTTCGTTAGGCACATTAATAACAGGCGGATCATTAACCGGAGCAACATTTACCAGAACAGAGTCCGAATCAACAAGTCTCCCGGTTTGATCGCTGACATAAAAAGTAACTAATTCTGAACCAAACCAGTTAATATTGCTAATAATATGCACTTCCAGGGGAGCAGTAATCCCATAAGTGATAACCAGATTCTCGGGATTGTCGTTAAAAATGATCAAGGAGTTATTATCAGGATCACTGGCATAACTGGCAAAATTAAAAACTGACTCAATATCTTCCTGCAGATTAAAATCCGGGGGTAGAGCGATTTGAGGAGGATCATTAACGGGAATCACATTGATCACAAAGCCGTCATTAGCAGATAATTCATCCGGATCTGTTGCTGTAATTATAATACCCGCCTGACCATACCAGTTCGGCAATGAAGATATTATCAGGGTGGAACTTAATACCTGGGCAAAAACCTGTTCAGGATCATACTGAACCGTATAAGTTAGAACATCACCATCCTGATCATCAAAATACAGATCGAGATCCAAAGAAAAATCAGTAAAATCCTCCTGTTTATTGTAATCAGGAAGCGAAAGGATTACTTCGGGGGGATAGTTGACCGAAATAACAGTAACGAGAGTGCTGTCTTGAGCAGTTAAGCCCATTGTATCTGTAGCAATAAAGTAAAGTGTTTTACTGCCAAACCAGTTTTGAACAGGAGCAATGGTAACCAGTCCATCCGTAATAGTAATATTAAAATTACTTTCTCCTGGCTCAAAGGAAGAGAAGAATAAAGAATCACTTACTACAGCATTCAAATCAGGATCAGTATCATAATCAGCAAAGACAATATTGAGATTGATGGAACTATTCGACTGGTTTTCCATAATCTGCAGATCAGGCATAGGATAAGCAATATAAGGCGGGTTATTAACCGGAGAGACATAAACCATTACAGTATCGATATCAATAGCTCGTCCGTGCAGATCATTAACAGAAAATACCAAAGCTTCGGAACCATTCCAGTAAGTAATACTGCTGAAAGAAACCATAGTACCATTTATCTGGGCAAAGATATAATCAGTTTCATTCACCAGCGATAACAGGCAGTTATCCATATCAACATCAAAGATGTATTGATCAAAATTTACCAGCAGTGTTTCATTTTCCGGGAAAGTGAATCCGGCACCCGGTAAATCTATAACGGGAGCATCGTTAACGGGAATAACCGTAACCGTGAATACCTGTTGAACATAGGCAATGCCATCATTAACATAAATCGTGAATGTTTCAGCACCGTTATAGTCTGGGAGAGCCGTGAAGTAAGCAATATTACCGGTAAAATTCACCATAATATTTGGCATGGGACTGTTTGCTATCAGATCCATAAAAACGGTTTCATTATCAACATCTGAGATATATCCTTCTCCAAGGTTAAAATCAACCGTAAGTGAAGCATCTTCCAGGAAAGAGAAACCTCCAACAGGCAGGTTAATAATGGGAGCATCATTAACCGGATTAACAATTACATTTGTCTGATCAGAATTGTAATAATCATATCCGGGAGCATGGATAGTAAAAGTAATCTCTTCTGTACCGAACCAGTTGGGAAGCGCAGATAAATTTACAAAATTAGTTAAAGTATCAATTTCTACAATTACATTCTCATTTCCTGAAGCAGAAAGATAGACCTGGATTTGAGAATCATTATATATATACGGGTTAAAATCGATACTGCGTGCGCTATCTTCGTTGAAAGTAAATGATACCGGCAGATAGATCACGGGCATAAGCGTATCGTCTGTAACAATAAGATCCATCTGGTCAAAGGCAGTAGCTCGAGCGGTGCCATCATCAACGGTGAAGATAACAGTTTCCACACCCAGCCAGTCACCCGTGGTAAAAGTAACCATCAGATTTGAAATACTGATATCAATATTCTGGTTCCCTGTTACTGATAGAGAGAGAGTGCTGCTATCCAGATCAAAGACGAAATTCTGGAAATTGTAATTATATACTTGATTAGGATTGAAGACGAATTCCAGCGGAACATTAATTTGAGGTGGATCATTGACTGGAATAACATTAATCAGAACATCATCCGGAACATAGAATTCACCGTCAAATACAGTAAAACTGATATTTTCCACGCCATTCCAGTTAGAATTAGGAATGAAAGTAACCAGGAGACTATCAATATTGATCATAAGATTAACTGCAGGTCCTGCCGAGAGTGCCAGAAAGCTGCTGTCGTCAGTAATGTACTGAGCGAAATCTACTGTCAGATTGATGTCTTCATAGAGAGATATTTCATTAGGAAGAATAAATACCGGTTCATCATTAGCCGGAGTAACAATAACTTCCGTAGAATCGGAGGCAATGGCTCTACCCTGATTATCATTGACTGTAAAAGTAATGATCTCAGAACCAAACCAATCCTGCACAGCAGAGAAACTAACCTGCAGTAGTTCAATATCAACAAGAATATTCATATTACCGGCAGCAGTCAAAGTAAGCTCATCCAGGTCAACGTCAGTAATATATTGTGAAAAATCGACCTGCAGAATTTCATCTTCCTGGAATGAATAGGAGTCTTCAATATCAATAAGGGGGGCATCATTTACCGGAGTAACAATGATATCAACATCATCCTGAGCCTGTAAGGTCTCATCATAAACAGTAAAGGTAATCGTTTCGGTACCGTTCCAGTCCGGCAGAGGGATGAATTCCACATTTAAACCTGTGATATTCACCACAACGTTGCTGCCATTGCTACTTAGGGAGAGTATTTCACTATCAACATCATAGACGTATCCTTCCAGCCCGAAATCAACAATTAATAAGGAATCTTCTTCAAGCGTGAAACTGTCAGGCAGCATTATAACTGGAGGATCAGGAACGGGAATCACGGTAATTAAGACATCATCTGAGGCTTCCAGACCGGCAGTATCTATGACCGTGAAAGTAATTAATTCACTGCCAAACCAGTTAAGAGGAGCAGTAATGTAAAATACTGTAGGACTTAAATCCTCAAAGATAAGATATTCATAACCGGAATAAGTGATATCCAGCATTGTATCATCGACGTCGCTGATATATTCCGAAAGATCAAGTAGAAGACTTTCGTCTTCCAGGAAAGTATATTCATCTTCGGGAATATTGATCACAGGTGGGTCATTGACAGGCTGAACAATGATCTCGACGAAGTCATTATCAGTAAGCCTGGTTACATCATCCGAAACAACGAAATTCAAAGTTTCGGAGCCAAACCAGTTTTCATTCGGGATAAGAGTAACACTGAAACCATCAACGGAAACAGAAATATTATCATTATCAAAAACACTAAGCAGCAATTCCTGATTATCAATATCAGAGATAAATAATGAAAGATCAAGGATCTGCACATCGTCTTCTTCCATTGTGAACTGATCATAAGGGATATCAATAACCGGAGGATCATTAACCGAAATAACAGTAACCAGAACATCTTCGGAAGCGGAATCACCATTGCTGTCGGTCGCGGTAAAGGTAACGGTCTCTTCCCCAAACCAGTTCAGGGGAGCAGTAAACTGTACAACCATACCGGCAATATCGAGAATAATATAGTTGGTTACGGAAGCAGTGAGATTGATAATAGGATCATTTTCCGGGTCAGAAATCCAGTTAGAGAAATTTTCAATCAGGTCTTCATCTTCATTGAAGCTGAATCCCAGGGGAGGGAACTGGAACCGAGGTGGATCATTAACTGGATTTATCGTGATATTTACAATAGTGATATCACTATATAATACCCCATCAAAAGCCTGATAAGAAAACATATCTGCACCATAATAGTCAAATCCCGGCAGATAATTGAAGGAGCCATCAGTAAAAAATTCCAGAGATCCATGCTGAGTCTGATCGACAAGAACTGCCGTGAGTTCAAGACCTTCCGGATCATAGTCGTTTGATAAAACTCCCTGCAATGCATCAACCTGCAGGTAAATATCTTCATCGGTCTGATATAGATCCGTAACTGCAACCGGCGGCAGATTTGCAGGAGCAGAAAGCTGATATGGATCATAAATAGACCCAATCACAGAATTATCAGCAAAGTAAATCTGAAACTCACCCACTGTGTCATAGATTTGATCAGCAGCAGCATCATAAATCAAGAAATTAATAGGTTCCATTTCAATGGCGCTGGCATTACTTCGAATGGTAAGATACCACATAGCATAAGGACCTACTTGATCCCAGAAAGCAATTGCCCGACAATCCTGCTCACCACCGGGACCGAAAGCAGCCAGGATATTACCAGGATTTTCATTAGTAAAAGGTTGCTCGAAGAGTGTGACTTCAGCGTATACCTGCATATTATACTGATTACCAATCATAGGTGTCCAGTCAGGTGGATCGGCAAAGAGCAAACAAGCGACAAATAAAACAAAGGATAAAATTATCAGTTTTTGTTTATTCATCCCGTACCTCCATATATTTCTTCTTTTAATTTCATAATTAAGTTCCTTAGTCTAAATATTTTTTCTAATTTTCATTTTATTATATTCCAATTAGTCTGAGCTGCCCGCAGGCAGCCCAGACAAATCGGTGATTGATCAAATTACTTGATCATCACCATTTTACGGGACGCTGCAAAAGTAGAAGTTTTAATAGAATAGAAATAGACGCCGCTTGCAACATCATTTCCCTTATTATCAGAACCATCCCAGATAACTGAGTATGATCCAGCATCCCGAAGTTCTCTAACGAGAACTTTAACAATCTCTCCTCTTAAATTATAAACACTAACTTCGACATTATCATTTTGAGCTAATGAGAAACTGATAGTGGTAACAGGATTGAAAGGATTCGGATAGTTTTGAGCCAGGCAGTTAACTGTTACAATATCATTTTCATCTTCAGCAGTAAGATTGAAAGTAAATACAACCGGATCAAACGGATCACCAATCTTGGAATCCGCCAGGAAAGTAAAGGTTTCAGAACTTTCAAATTCTTCATCGTTTTCGCATAAGATCCGAAGCCTTAGTGGAACTTCGTTGTTATTACCAACCACAGTAAAGTACCAGAAACCCTGATCAAGGACGTCAGATTCCTGCCAGATACCATGGGCACGACATATACCATTTTCATCAAAGACTCCAACGGCATTTTCTGGAGTCCACAGATAGTTTTCTCCATCAATTTCAGTATTGAGCATAGCAATCATATTGTCAGAAGTACCCTTCATTATTACCCAGTCTTCAGGAGCATTATCAGGCAGTGATCGTGCCTGCTCAGGCTGGTTGCGTGTAATCACCGGATAGAGAGGATAAATAAGAGTATCTGAATTAAACATATCAACTTTGTACCCGATACCAGGTGCCATGCTTTCAAGATCACCGAACCAGATACCGTTACCTACTTCGGGGAAATATTCCGCAGACTGAGTCTGATTCTTAACAATATGCACATTATCCAGAATTGAATAAAGGGCAGAAGATAATGAATCTGCATCCGGCGGATAGTAGGCAATCCAGTTCCAGTCTGTAATCATGTCAATAGGAGTATCACTCATGATCCGGTTTCCAGTAAGTGAAAAATCAAAAACCGGTTCATCTACGTTTACGAGATAACCACCCCCATCCTGAATAGCTTGAAGATCGCCAAACCAGCCGGGAATCTCCGGATAATAATCTGCAGACTCATATTGATATTTAACGGTATTAACATTATCTCCTAAAGGACCAAAGACATATTCCAGTGAATAATCATCGGGCTGAACATAGAATGAAATCCAGTTCCACATGACGCCAAGGGGTACGGGCTGAGTAATGGTATGTGTAATGTTAACCAGGAAAGTATCAGTTACGGTAGCTCTAGTAACATTATCATTTGCCGCAACAATGACCTCTGAGACACCGTACCAGTTCACAATCGAGTTAATTGTGATTATGCCATTCAGCTCAGAGATCATAATCTCTTCAGGGTTAAAGGCAGCCTGATATGTGAGCTGGTCACCGTCAACATCATAGAAATAATATGATAGATCGATATCAAATGGAGCAAAGTTGATTTCTACATATTGATCGGGAATCTGCATAATAACAATAGGGGCATCATTTACTGGAACGATTTCGAAATTCACTTCATCAGAAGCTGATGCATAATAAGGGTCAGTGACAGTGAAGGTGATATTCTCATTACCATTCCAATCAGGATCAGGTGCTGATACTATAGCAATGTGAGTAACAGGATCGATATTAACAATAAGATCCACATTACCTGAATAGTTCCAGAGCAATGTAGGATCGGGATCATCAACGTCGGTGACATAATAATTAAGATTGATAGTATTAAAGAGGTTTCCTTCAAGTATCTGCTGGTCAGGAATATTAATTACGAAGACGGGAGGATCATTAACCGGGTTGACAATAACGGTCACTGTGTCAAAGACTACATAAGTTTCGTCAGATAAAGAGAATACCAGATCTTCCTGCCCGAACCAGTTATTTGTTGCTGAGAATGTAACAACAGTACCCTGGATAACTATGATAACATTAACTCCACCAGAGACATTAAGGTCAAGATCTGCAGGATCATTATCAATATCACAGATACAGCCGGTTTCAACCAGATCAAGAACAAGTGAAGTGTCTTCGTCAAAGTCATACTGGTCAGGTAACATCAACATGGGAGGATCATTGACCGGTATCACATTAAGAGTGAAAATATCTGAAGCTGTAAGCCGGTTATAACCATCATCGGCAGTAACCGTGATATCGACGTAACCATTCAGATCAGGCACTGAACTGATGAATAACAGGTTATCCTGTATATCGAGAGTTACGATAGTGTCATTAGCTACAGCACTGTAGTATAGGATGTCTTCATCTACATCGGTAAAATACAAATCTAAATTCAGAGAGAAAGTAACAAAATCCTCGTATTTTGTCTGATTGGGAATAGGATTGGCTACATAGGGAGGATCATTAAGTGGATAGACAGTAACCAGGAAAGTATCGGTGATCACTTCGCGACAAATCTGATCAGAGATAAATATTATGACCTGTGTTGTTCCAGACCAGTCATTAATAGAATTGATCTGCATGATCGAACCATCCAGCATCAGAGCGATGTGGTCAGAATTATATTCGGAATTATAATATAGGACATCACACTCTATATCATCATAATTCTGAGAGAGATCATATAAATATGGTTCAAAGTCTTCCTGGAATTCCAGGTCAGGTAATGGTGTAACAATAAATGGTGGATCATTAACCGGTGAGACCAGAACCTGGAAAAGGTCTGTAACAAAAAGCCGGTTCATATTATCCTCGGCAGTAATTGTCACATCAAAGCTGCCATTCCAGTTTTCAAGAGCAGAAACAGTCATAATATTCTGGTCAATAACTACGATCCCATTTGGATCAGATACTTCGGCAGAATAGATGAGAACATCACCATCAACATCGAAGAAATTAAGGTTAAGATTGATTTCTTCCGATATTGTATCTTCGAGAATGTTCAGATCGTCCAGGGGATTAAGTACAATCGGGGCATCATTAACTGGTTCGACAATAACATCAAAGTCATCAATGACATAAGCCCGACCTTGAAGATCATTAGCAGTTACTTCCACAGTAGTAGTTCCATACCAGTCATTAATTGAGTTTAATCTGAGAATATACCCTGAAATTATGGATACACCGATTTCGTCTGCTGAAGCATTTACGCTATATGTTATTGTATTATCAGGATCATAGAAGTGATAGGAAAGATCAATGAACTGAGGCTCGAAATCTTCGAGAAGAGTTAAATCTTCTAATGGTGAAATCAAAACAGGAGGATCATTGACTGGATTTACGGTAAGCAGGAATTCATCAGTTACGGATAATCTGTATTCCAGATCGCTGGCAGTGACAGCTATTGCTGTAATTCCATTCCAGTTTAAAAGAGAACTGATTTCAAGCACTGTACCATTTAAAACAACATTAATCTCTTCTGAATTGAAATCAACACTATAGTAAAGCATTTCATTATCCACATCGTTGAAATAGCCAGTGAAATCAATAGTGAAGGGCAGGAAATCCTCGTTTTTAGTTCTATCATTGAAATAAGTAACAATATAGGGTGCATCATTTACAGGTTCCACTATAACGTCGAAAGTATCCCTTACAGTATACCGCGTATAAACATCCTGAGCAGTAACTATCACTGCCGTAGTACCAAACCAGTCCGGAAGTGGTTCAAAGAACAGGTTCGGATAAGCTATTTCTACTATGAGAGCATCATCATCAAAATTAGCTGAGTATTGAAGAACGTCACCATCAATATCGCTGAAATATGTATTGAGGTTAATGGATGAGGTTCCGGAATCCTCCATAATGTATTGGTCAGGAATTGGAGTAACAGTTGGAGGATCATTTATAGGTAGTACTATAACATTAACGATATCCGAAGAAAATTCAGGTCCATAAATATTTGAAATAGTAAAGGTAACATCATCCGTTCCATTCCAGTCAGGATAAGCTCCCAAAGTAACTATCAAGTTATTGATATCTACCGTAACCCAATCTGCTCCAGCATAAGAAAGTTCAATATCAAATCCGTCGGGATTACTAATATATGGTGCAAAATTGACTGTCAGTGATTCATCTTCATCAAAAGTAAATGTTGGCGGCAGGCTAATAGTTAAAACATCAGCCTGTGGAATAACAACCACAAGAACATCGTCAGAAATCAGGAATTCACCATCATAGACGTGGAATGTGACCACTTCTGAGCCATTCCAGTTCAATACATTAGTGAAAGTAACCGTTAAACCATTAATATCAATCAGGACGTTGGTATTACCTTCAGCAGTCAGAATCAGCGTTTCACTATCAATATCTTCTATATAATCAGCAAAATCCAATACCAGAGATGTATCTTCATAAAACTCGAAAGAGTCCGGCAGCATAATTTCAGGCGGATCATTAACCGGAGCAATATAAATCCAGAATGCATCGTATATTTGAACTCTATGACCATCACCGGCATTGACGAGAACCTCTGTGTCTCCAAAGACATTAAGATTGGGGTAAATTGTCAAAAAGCCCATAGATATTGAAGCCTGAATTACATCTGCGTCATAATCAACTGCGAAGTTCAGGATATCGTCATAATCAGCAAAGTGCTGGTTAAGATCAATAACAATAGGATCAAAATCTTCCAGGACATAATAATCATCAATAGGAACGGTTATATAAGGCGGATCATTGACCGGCTGGACTATGATGTTGAAACTATCCATAGCAGGATCATTCCCCAACACTTCATCTGAAGCATATATGGTAACCGGAGCAGTTCCATTCCAGTTGAATACAGAGCTTATAGTCAGAATATCTCCGTTAACTACAGCATAGATCTGATATTCATCATAAACAAGAGTATAAGTAAGCGGATCATTTTCCGGATCAGTGAAGTATTCAGTGAGATCAACATCAAATGAGCCAAAATCTTCTGAAACATTAAAATCCGTAAAAGGAGTGATCAGATAGGGTGAATTATTAACAGGTTCAACACTGATATTGAAAACATCACTGACAGTTAATCTAATAGCACCAGTTTCATCCTGAGCAGTTACGGTTACATCTACGGAACCGTTCCATTGGGCTACAGATGAAATGGTCATTATTTCCTCAGTAATGCTGACAATAACACTTGGTTGAACATTAAGAGAATAAGTAAAGATCAGATTTTCGCTGTCAACATCAGCAAAATGGTCATAAAGATTCACATCGAAGGGTGGGAAGTTCTCCTCCAGGGTCATATCAGGTATTTCCATATATACAATAGGAGCGTCATTGACTGCTAAAACAGTCACATTGAAAGAATCCGAAACATAGTTATAATTATCAGAAGCTGTTACAGTGATGATAGAAACTCCATTCCAGTCAGCAACAGGATGGAAATAAAGGATATTATATTCAACCCAGGCAGTCATTTCAGTATCCACAAATTCTACTGAATAATTAAGAATAGGATCATCGTAATCATCAAAATAATTGTCGAGGTTTCTCTGAATGGCAGTTGCATCTTCCTGAATCTGTGTATCCGGTAAGGGAGTTAAAACAAAGGGCGGATCGTTAACTCCAGTGACAGTAATTAAAAAAGTATCCCTGACAGTATATCTGATATTGAAATCATCCTGAGCAGATATTACAACCTGAGTAATGCCAGTCCAATTCAGGACAGAATAGATCGTCATCATATTTTGAGCAATACCTATAAGGACATGATCATTATTGAACTGGGCAGAATAATAAAGTTCGTCATCATCAATATCATCAAAATGCTCATCAAGATTTACCAAGATATCTTCGAAATCTTCCACAAGTTCAAGATCAGGAAGCTCAGTAATGATATAAGGAGGATCATTTACTGGCAGAACTGTAACGGTAACCGTATCAAAGACGGTGTATTCCATATCTGCAGCGGAGAAAATTATAGTTTCAGAACCATTCCAGTTCGGTTGATTAGAAGAAATAGTAACTAAACCATAACTATCAATGAACACATTGAGATTGATATTATCCAGAACATTAAAATACAGGAAATCACCATCAATATCTGTAAATACTTCATTAAGGTTTATATGATTATCAACCTGATCTTCATTAAATGAGAAATCAGCAATTGGACTATCAAGGGTTGGTGGATCATTTATGGGAGTCACTGTTACAGGAATGGTTTCAGAATCAATTGCCCGGGCAGTATTATCGTTAATTGTAAATTGAATGTATTCAGTACCGTTAAAGTCAGCTTCCGGAGTAAAGGTGACAAAATATCCGTAAACAGTGATCTGGATATAATTATTACCACTATAAGTCAAGGTTAATACAGCATTATCAACATCTGAGATATAGGGTGTAAAATCAACCTGATATATCGTGTCTTCAGGGAACTGAAAACCTTCATCAGGCAGATCAATATTTGGAGGATCATTTACTGGTTGTATCTGTATTTCAACAATAGCATTGGATGTAACATATACTCCATCAGTGGCATAATATTCAAAGAAGTCACTGCCAAAATAATTCAGAGTCGGCATGTAATCAAAGGAACCATCACTATTGAAATTAAGTACACCATGAGAGACATCCTGGTTAAGCACAACCCAGAATTCATCGATATATTCCTGAGAGATATAATCATTAATAAGAACTCCGGATTCAAGCTGAATAATCAGGAGAGAATCCTCATAGGTGCCATACAAATCATCAATAACATAAGGAATAGTAAGCAGGAAAGTATCGTCGAAGGAACCGATAACAACATTATCCTGGAAGAGGATAGATTCGCGGCAATCAAGAACCTGATCCATGGCCGCATCATAGATTTTAAATGAAATCACTTCTGATAAAGAATCAGCAGCATTACTTACAATAGTCATATACCAAAGCTGGAATTCATTATACTCATTCCAGAAAGCAATTGAGCGACAGTCTGTTTCACCGCCGGGACCAAATGCTGCTACGATATTATCTGGATTATCGTTTGTGAAAAAATCACCCAGATAATCCACTTGAGAATACATTTGCAGACTATATTGTGTACCAGGAATAACCTCCCAATCTGGTGCAACAGCCTGCAAACTTACTAGCAGGGAAAACATAAAAACAAATACAAGGCTTTTCTTCATCTTCATCTTAATAAACCCCCTCGAGTTTTGATAATTTTTTTTTAAGGCAGGTAACCGTAGTTACCTGCCCAATATTTCTACTTAATAATTATCATTTTACGATAAATCGAAGTTTGGACTGCCTGCAAATGATAGAGATATAATCCTGCTGATATTTTATTATCATTAGCATCTTTACCATTCCAGGTTACACTGTGATAACCGGCATCCTGAACTTCATCAACCAAATCACACACTTTTTGTCCTTTGATATTATAGATAGAAACAGTTACAGGTCCACTTTCAGGTAAACCATATTTGATCGTCGTCAGGTAACCCCCACGACTTGAATTGAGATTGAATGGGTTAGGATAATTTTGATCTAATGTATAAGAAAGAGGAATATCCAGATCTTCATCACCCTCAGTAATAGAGAATATAACTTCAATCGGATTATAAGGATCACCCAATCGAGAATCACTCTGGAACACAAACTCATAATCACTGGTAAATTCATTTCCTTCCGGATCTGAATAAACTATTACCAGTGGTTCATTATCCAGGTTTCCTACAACTGTAAAGTACCAGAACCCTCTATCGAGTTGAGGCACATACTGCCATATTCCATTACTGCGACAATTTCCATTAATATCAAATATACCACAGTTAATATTGTTCAGGGGAAGAATATTACCTGTAGTAGTTCTTAATTCAGAAATTACTATCATATTATTTTCAGTACCGGGTATTACATCCCAGTGCCTGTTACTTTGACCATTATCATTTATGATCTTACGTTGCTGTTGAGGAGCTGCAGAAACAAGTTGAGGATAAACCAGAGTAGCAGGATTTCTCATCTTGATCTTATAACCAATTCCCGGATACATATATTCCAGATCACCCAACCAGAGATCCCATTCCAGATAATAATCAGCAGAATGCTGCTGGTCTTTCACCGTTTCAACATCATCCAGAATACTGGCGAGAGCACTGTTAAGGCTGTCTGCTGTATGAGGATAATAAGCGATCCAGTTCCAGTCATCATTCATTTCAATAGGTGTGGAAGCAGGAATAGCTGCTCCGCTAACCAGGAAGTTTTCAAAACTGTTATTCATTTGAACCAGATATCCTTGACCATCAGCCACATTCTCCAGATCACCCATCCAGTCATTCCATTCCGGAATATACTGAGCAGATTGTGTTTGATATTTAACCGTGTTGACATTATCACCAAGTGGATCAAATACACCATTTAAGCTTACATCTTCTGGATGTACATAGAAGGAGATCCAGTTCCAGTTCTGAATCAGATCAAGTTCCTGCTGATCACCCATGGCTACATAAACCATAAATGTATCTGAAACCGAAGCTCTATAAATGCCATCTCCGGCATTAACAATAACCTGAGCATCACCGAACCAGCCGGTAACCGATGAAATTGTTAGAATTTCATTGTTTACAGATGCGTTAACCTGCTGCATATCATTGAACACGATGTAACTGAGCTCGCTATCTACATCATCAAAATAAAGTTGCAGATCGATATCGAAAGCCAAGAAGTTTTCAATGACATAGTAGTCAGGAATTTCCTGGAGTAGAACCGGACTATCATTTACCGGCGTAACTTCCACAATAACGCTGTCAATTGCTACAAGTCTGTTAATCTGATCATCAACTTCGAAGAAAATCACCTCACTGCCGAACCAGTTTTCGGCAGCAGTAAAGGTAGCATAATAATCATTGATGACCACATTCACCTGCATATTACCCATGACATTGATCAGAAGATCATCTCCATCAGCATCATAGATATAAGGAGTTAAATCTACTATCAGTTGAGTATCTTCGGCAAAGGTGAAGGCATCTGGCAATACAATTACAGGGGCATCATTGACATTGATAACTTCAATAGAGACAATCACCGCTGGTGAGTTCACTTCACCATCATAAGCCATATAAGTGAAGTAATCAAAACCCACATATCCGGGATTTGGAGTATATATAAAGGCACCGGAAGGCTGCAGATTCAGATTTCCAAAATAGGGGCCATCAAAAAGCACTGCTGTCAGCGGTTCAGGATAAAAGTCATCAGTATCATTTGATAAAACACCCTCATAAGATGATACAATGAGAATATCATCTTCAAGAACAGAATAAGTATCCATTACAGCTACTGGAGTTTGATTCAAGTATGAAGCGACACTAACTACAGTTACGTCACTGCTAACGCCCCCTTCGTTGTCTGTTACAGTCAGTGTGACCGGAGTAGTACCTGTGGGGAAGTTGAAAGTAACATATTCGCCTTCTAAAATTTCTCTGCTTCTTTGAGTAAAGGAAGCAAGGCGTGAATCCCAGCTCCAAGTCCAGCTGATTATGGTACCATCCAAATCATAAGAACCGCTGCCATTAAGAGTAACCAATGCAGTATCAGATGTGTCTGCAACGGCATTGTAAGGTCCATCAGCCTCTGCAACAGGATCATCATTAACTGAATTAATTGTTATGTAGACAGACACAATACCTGAATAATATTGTCCATCAAAGGCAGAATAAGTGAAGAAATCCTGTCCGAAGTAGTTTAATACCGGCTGATAAGTAAAAGATCCATCCGGATTAAATGAGAGCACTCCCATTGTCGTTGAATCAATAAGAACTGCCTGCAGGGGCTCTGGATAATCGTCATCAGAATCATTAGCCAGAACACCGTAAACAGCATCGACAACAAGAAGCTGATCTTCATCAACATTATAATAATCTTCAACTACTATGGGCATCACATTTGTATAATCAGCAACTCCAACCAGAGCCAGATCGGTATCCACTGCACCCGCATCATCTGTAACTGTAAGGAGAACCTGAGTTGTACCTATCGGGAAGGCAGCAGTTATCTCAATACCCGTGGCAGAATTGCCATCCCAGTTCCATAAATACTCAACGATTGAGCCATCCGGGTCATAACTGGAACTGGCATTAAGAGTAATTAACGCTGTATCTGTATTATCAGCAACTCCATTATAAGGTCCACCGGCATCTGCAATGGGCAGGTCATTAATTTCTGTGACAGTAATGCTAACTGTGGCAATATCTGAATTAACCTGACCATCGAAAGCAATATAACTGAAGAAATCAGTTCCACTGAAATTTAAATCAGGCATGTAAGTGAAAGAACCATCTTCATTCAAACTCAGAGTTCCATTTTCAACGTCCTCATCAAGAAGTGCCGTTAAAACTTGAGGATATCCATCATCAGTATCGTTAGTAAGAATACCCGCATCAAATGAAACAATTAGTTCATTATCTTCATCAATGATGTAACTATCATTGTAGGCAACAGGGAACAGGTTATTATACTGAGCAACTCCAACCAGAGCAGTGTCTGTATCGGTTCCTCCCTGATCATCTATAACGGTAAGAGTGACAGTTGTCGTACCAATTGGGAAGGAAGCATTGACTACCATACCAGTGGCAACATTGTTATTCCATGTCCACTGATAAAATACGATTGAACCGTCAATATCAGTACTATTACCGGCATTCAATACAACAGAAGCAAATCCCATCTGATTTGCAGTTGCCTGGTATATCCCACCAGCATCAGCCACAGGCAGATCATTAACTGATTCTATAGTAATGGTTACAGAGACCTCATTAGAATAGGTCTGGCCATCGAAGAGGAAATAAGTGAACATATCAATACCAAAGAAGTTCACTCCAGGTGTATAACTAAAGGCACCATCCCAGTCATTTTGATTATAATCAAGAATACCGGAACTGGTAGAATCAGCCAGAATGGCTACAATTCTACCTGGGTAGCCATCATCTGTATCATTCACCAGGAGACCTTCGGCAGAACTTACAATTAGTGTTTCATCTTCAAGGACAGTAAACATATCAGGATAAGCTACCGGTGCTGTATTATTATAATCAGCCACGCCAACCAGGGTTGAATCCGTGTCTGTTGCACCGTCATTATCTGTTACAGTCAAAGTAACCGTCGTCGGTCCAACAGGGAATAGGGCAGTTGCTGTAATCCCTTCAATGCTTATGGTATCGTTCCATGTCCAGAGATAAGTAATGATCTGGCCATCTGGATCATAAGAGGCTGAGCCATCAAGCGTAATCTCAGCCATTTCGGTTGCATCCGCCTGCCCAGGATAAGGACCATCAGCATCAGCTACCGGCATATCATTTATTGGTGAAATATTAATCAGAACGAGCACTTCATTTGAGTAATCCAAACCATCAAAAGCTTGATAGCGGAATCTATCCTGTCCGAAATAATTCTCAGCAGGAGTGTAGATAAAGGAACCATCGGAATTCAATAACAATGTTCCATGGATTACATTATCCGTTAGTTGTGCTGTCAGTGCATCTGGCCAGCCTCCGGCAACAGTATCAGTATCATTAATCAGTACACCATTTTCTGCAGCAATATTTAAGATAACATCTTCCTGAGTTGCATAGTTATCACCAACGGCAATGGGAGGAGTATTCTCCATAGATATTATCTCCACAGATGTAGAAGCAATGCCAACACCACCGTCATCATCAGTAACAGTAAGAACAAGAGTATGATTTCCAACAGCGAAGTTAAACGTAAATATTGGAGTTTCAGAGAGAATAATGTCATTTTCTGTCCAAAGGTATGAACTAATAACGCCATCTGGATCATAAGAAGCGGAGCCATTAAGTTCAACTGCGGCAAATCCGCTAAGATCTGCCTGGGCAACATAAGGTCCACCAGTTACGGCGATAGGAAGCATATTTGTCCAGGCATTTATTGTAATGTAAATTGTGTTTCCTGGAGCAGAATAGGTCAATTCGGCTACATAGCATAGGAATTGTTCGCTGATATCCCAGACTGCAAAATATATTGGTTCGGGATAATTACCATAAATATAGAAGGTTGTATTTGCAGCGTTGCCGTTGTTTATAACCGTACCTTCACCTCGAGGGATTCCATTAACATCGAATGCTCCAACTATATCACCAGATGCAGCAGGTTCTCCGTCAATAAATACGGTGCAAACTGCCGTAGTATAATCATCAAAGGCGTCCGGATTAACATACCAGGGATAATCACTAATCACTGGGTGCTGATAAGTGGTAGCTGCTATTGGTAATTCATCAGGGGGATACCCTATATCATTTCCTGGATCAGAATATGTTGTAAAGGAAACACTGAGAACTTCATCTTCGCTGGCATCCCAGACTGCAAATTGAATAAGTTCCACAACTTCACCCTGAATGTTCATTGTTACATGAGCAGAAATCTCTCTTTGACGTCTGGAATCAATATGATAAACGCTTGCTACTGCTCGACATTCATTACCAACAAATGCCCCTACTTCATCACCAATTGCTGCTGGTTCTGCATCTATTGTGACAATTCCATAAGCTACGGTACTGTTTGAATAAGTAACAATGTTCCAGGGTTTCGGGAATATGTATGGGGGAATTCCCTGAGTTCCAACTGTCACCCGGGCTTCATCAGTATCTGTTGCTCCCACATTATCAGTTACAGTAAGATCTACCAGATAAATACCAACGGGGAAAACGACATCGACAGTAACACCTGTAGCAGATATTCTACTGCGGGCAAACGAGTTGGCATCAATATTAATTTCATTAGGTGGATAACCGATATCTCCCCCAGGATTAGTAGTGGTTGTGTTCTCAACAGCATAAACCTCATTTAAACTATAATCCCATACTGCGAACTGAACAGTTTCAACCTCTTCGCCCTGAATGTTAAGAGTAACTCTGGAAATAAGTTCTCTTGATCTGGTTTTATTCCTTGAACCGGAATTTAATAAACCTCTACTAGAACTGTTATCAAGAATTACATTTGCCACTCCGCGACATTCATTTCCAACAAATGCAGCTACCTGATCGCCAGTTCCTGCTGGTTGTCCATCGATAGTGACTATTCCATAAGCAATAGTACTGTTTGTATAAACAACAGGCACCCAGGGTCTGGGGAATATCACGACGCCACCGCCTTCCCAATTCCAGTAATAGCTAATAATATCACCATCAGAATCATAAGAATCAGAACCATCAAGAGTAACTGTGGCATATCCATTTTCTGCAATTTCGAAGTAATCCTCACCTGCGTTTGCAACTGGAGCAATATTTTCCATTTCAACGGTCACAGTAGTAACGTCTGAGTCGGTTGCTCCATCATTATCTGTTACTGTCAAAGTAACTTCATATTCACCAGGAGTGAAATCGAAACTCGGATAAATACCATAAATACAGATTTCTTCAAATGTTTCGGAATAAGCGGCAATAGGCAACAGATCAGGAGGATAACCAATGTCATTTCCGGGATTTGAGTAAGTAGTATATCCCACGGATAATACCTGATCTTCGCTCAGATCATATACTGCAAAATGTACAAGTTCTACAGTTTCTCCCTGTATGTTTAACGTTACAATGGATTGCCTTGTCTGATCGGTAACATTGCCAACACCCCGGCACTCATTATTAACGAAAGCACCGACCTGGTCACCTGTTGCGGCGGGATTGCCGTCAATGGTTACATTACCATAAGCAACCGTTGTATTGGTATAATTAACAACAATCCAGGGTCTGGGGAATGAATCCCTGAATCTGACTGAAGAGATTGCATTAATAGGCAGTAGATTGGGTGGGTAACCAATATCATTACCTGGATTGGTTTGTGTTGAGTAATTTACACCAAGAACTGTGTTCTCGCTGGCATCCCAGACAGCAAAGTAAACATTTTCAACCGTTTCACCCTGAATATTCATTGTAACGATGCTATTTCTGGTTGCATCAACAACAGTACCTATTCCCCGACATTCATTATTTACAAAAGCACCAACTTCATCTCCCGGTAAAGCCGGCTGACCATCTATAGTAACTAAACCATAAGCAACCGTAGTATTAGTATAATAGACGACATCCCAGGGTCTGGGGAATATTGTACCGGCTCCTGAAGAGCCCCCCCAGCACCATTCATAGGTGATAATTTCGCCATCTAAATCATAAGAACCCGAACCATCTAATGTAACCGTGGCATAACCTGTTTCAACAGGAGCCATTTCAAAGTAGGGTCCCCCAGCATTGGCGACAGGCAGATTATTATATTCAATTACAGTTACTAAGGTGACATCAGTATCAGATGCACCTCTATCATCAGTAACAGTGAGAGTAACATTATATGTTCCTACCGGGAAATAAACAAGTGGAGTTTCACCATAAACACAATTGCTGATTTGATTTCTATAGGCAGCTATTGGCAGGAGATTAGGTGGATAGCCAATATCATTTCCTGGAGAAGTTTGTGTAATATAACTCACGCTTACCACTTCATCTTCACTGGCATCGTAAACAGCAAAACTAACTGTTTCCACAGATTCTCCCTGAATATTCATTGTAGCAATTGATTCATTACCTGTAATAACTATTCCGGCTATACCTCGGCATTCGTTGCCTACAAAGGCGGCAACTTCATCAAGATCAACAGCATTTTCACCATCAATAGTTACACGGCAATAAGCAACAGTACTATTGGTATAATTCTCTACAATCCAAGGCCTCGGGAACGATGTTATTCTGCTTACATCTTTGGAAATTCCTCCTCTAATAGAGCTAGCAGCAATAGGAATAAGGTTAGGAGGATATCCAATATCTCCACCTGGATTAGTCAGGGTTGAATACGAAACATTGTAAACCATATCGGAGCTCGAATCCCAGACAGCAAAGAATACGGTTTCCACAGTTTCTCCCTGAATATTCATTGTTACTACTGCTTCTGTTCTGTTTATAGTAACATTTCCAATACTACGACATTCATCTCCCACAAAGGCTCCTACCTGGTCACCCGCTGAAGCAGATGCTCCATCAATAGTTACCCTACCATAAGCAACCGTACTATTTGTATAGTTAACAACAGCCCACGGTCTTGGGAAAACGTTACTGGCGTTTATCCCTGTTGTAGAGGCATTGATAGGTAGAAAATCAGGAGGATAACCGATATCATTTCCAGGATTTGTTGTTGTATAATATGCAACAGACCATACCTGGTTTTCGCTATATTCATAGACGGCAAAGTTAACCGACTCAATTTCTTCTCCCTGAATGTTGAAAGTGGAATATGAGTTACCTTCACTGAGGATAATTAATCCAACTCCACGGCATTCTCCACCGACAAAAGCACCAACTTCATCTCTCACAGTTGCAGTTGCGCCATCAATAGTAACCCTGGCATAAGCAACAGTACTATTTGTATAATTAACTACATTCCAGGGACGCGGGAAGATCATTCCACCACTACCTTGCCAGCACCATTCATAGTTAACAATGGTACCATCAAGATCATAAGATCCTGATCCATCAAGCATAATCCCTGCTACTCCGGAAGCTTCAGCTATTTCTTCATAGGGGCCATTTCCATCAGCAACTGGCGGATAATTATATGTGTTTACGGTTACTGTTGTTTGATCTGTTGCTGTAGCGCCATCGTCATCAGTTACCGTTAAGGTTACATTGTATACTCCAACCGGGAAGAATACATCTACGGATTCACCATATACGCAATTTTCCAGTTCATGAATGATTTCACTAGTTGCTGCTATAGGCAGTAGATTCGGTGGATAACCGATATCACCGCCAGGATTTGTCAATGTAGAGTAATTGACCTGAAGGACAATATCTTCACTGGCATCCCACACAGCAAAATGGACAATTTCAACAGATTCACCCTGAATATTGATAGAGACAACGGATTCACGTGTGGCATCGGTAACATATCCAATACCCCGACATTCACCATTAACAAAAGCTCCTACTTCATCTCCTGAGGCACCAGGAACTCCATCAATTGTTACAAGACCATAGGCAACAGTACTATTTGTATAGGTTACAGATATCCAGGGACGAGGGAATATTTCTCTACCTGATCCACTAAATGCGGCAATAGGTAAGAGATTGGGTGGATACCCAATGTCACCACCTGGTGAAGTAAGTGTTGTAAAGGCAACACTAATTACCTCATCGATACTTGCATCCCAGACTGCAAAACTCACAAGCTCTGTTGTTTCACCCTGGATATTCATAGTTACGATTGATTGCGTTTCATCCACAACAACCATCCCAATAGCTCTGCACTCTTCATTAACAAATGCACCCACTTCATCATTGATGTCAGCGGGAACTCCATCAATTGTTACTTCACCATAAGCTACTGTGCTGTTTGTATAGTATACTACATTCCAGGGTCTTGGGAATGTAGTCACTGAAGGTTGATTTCCTGATGTGAAGGCATCTATGGGCAGATTATCTGGTGGATACCCAATGTCAAATCCTGGATTTGTATAAGTATAATATGAGACCTGACATAACTCATCTTCGCTGATATCGTATACAGCAAAATGTACAATTTCAACAGATTCTCCCTGAATGTTCATGGTGACAAATGCGTCGTTTCCTACTCTTTGAACATAACCTACTCCACGACATTCACCTGCAATAAAGGAGCCCACTTCATCATTATCATAAGCAAGTTCTCCATCAATTGTTACTCTTCCATAAGCTATAGTACTATTACTATAAATAACAGGCGTCCATGGTCTTGGATAATATTCTGAACCACCTCCAGACCAGCACCACTCCCAGCTAGTGATTTCTCCGTCAATGTCATATGAACCACTACCATTAAGGGTTATCTGACCTAAATTATTATATTCCGCATCAGTTTCGTAAGGACCGTCAGCATCTGCGATTGGACCTTCATTATATTCAATAATAGTCACTGTTGTTGTTTCAGAAGCTGTAGCTCCATCATCATCAGTTACGGTTAAAGTTAATTCATATTCACCAATTGGGAATAATATTTCCAGGATTTCTCCTGTGTAACAGTTTTCATATTCTGGAATGGAGATTGTTTCCGCAGCAATTGGTAATAAATTCGGTGGATAGCCGATATCATTACCGGGATTAGACTGAGTTGAATAGCTGACAGTTAAAACCTCATCTGCACTTGCATCATATACAGCAAAATGAACTGTTTCAGATACTTCTCCCTGAATATTGATCGTGCAAATTGATTGTGTCCTATTGACCACAACCGCTCCAATACCTCTGCATTCATTAGCAACAAAAGCTCCCACTTCATCTCCCCCGGCTGCGGGTTCATCATCAATAGTTACTTCACAGTAAGCTACTGTGCTATTAGTATAATATACAACACTCCACGGGCGTGGGAATTCAATTCTATCCATAACATTTGTAATTAATTGTCTTTCACTAACTGCATAAATAGGTAGCAGGTCGGGAGGATACCCAAGATCATTTCCGGGTGAAGTTAAGGTTGTGTATGCAACACTCAAAACTGTTCCTGAGCTTGCATCCCAAACGGCAAAGTGGACTGATTCTGTTGATTCACCCTGGATATTAATTGTTGATATTGATAAGCCCTCTAGAGATTCTATGTTACCTACCGCTCTACATTCTTCATCAACAAAAGCACCAATTTCGTCATTCACAGAAGCAGGAATGTTGTCAATCCGAACATCGCAATAAGCTACTGTACTGTTAGTGTAGTAAACCACATTCCAGGGACGCGGGAAGATTGATGGAACAGGACTTGTCCCTGATATGGCATAGATCGGAAGTTCATTCGGTGGATAACCGAGATCACCTCCGGGGTTAGTCTGAGTATAGTAGGATACAGTGCATACAATACCTTCGCTGATATCATAGACGGCAAAGTGAACTATCTCGGGCTCTTCACCCTGGATGTTCATTGTCACTATGGCTTCAGTACCGGTGCGCTGAACATAGCCAACTCCACGGCATTCGTCTCCGATAAATGCTCCCACTTCATCATCATCATAAGCAGGTTCTCCATCTATCTTGACCTTGCCATAACATACGGTACTGTTACTGTAGATTACCGGTGTCCACGGACGGGAATAATATACGGCACCTTCTCCAAGCCAGCACCATTCCCAGCTCACAATCTCTCCATCCACATCATAAGATCCGCTACCGTCAAGAGTGACTGTACCCAGTTCCGTTTCTGCATCAGCTATCTCTTCATAAGGTCCGCCGGCATCGGCTACGGGAGCTTCATTATACTCTATAATAGTCACCATGGTTGTCTCTGTCGCCGTGGCTCCATCATCATCTGTTACCGTCAGGGTTACTTCATATTCGCCTATCGGGAATAGAACATCAAAGCTCTCTCCGCTAAAGCAGTTCATCAAATCGGGTATTACAATACTGGCTGCTGCAATAGGAAGAAGATTCGGGGGATAACCAAGATCACTACCCGGATTGGTTATAGTGCTGTAACTTACATCAAATACTACATCGGCACTGCTATCATATACGGCAAAGTTCACCGTCTCAGAAGTCTCTCCCTGGATGTTCATAGTGCTGATAGCCTGTCCATTATTAACTACTACGGCTCCTATTGCCCGGCACTCGCTACCTACAAAAGCTCCCACCTCATCACCGGTTTCGGCTGGTAAACCATCAATAGTGACTTCGCAGTAGGCTATTGTACTATTGGTATAGTAAACTACTGCCCACGGGCGCGGGAAACTCTCTCGCT
>JAIPGO010000145.1 GCA_021736135.1 Candidatus Cloacimonadota bacterium | reverse complement strand
TATCAATACACACTGACTTCACGTTTAAATCCCATACGGGGACAAAATCCACATCAAGTTCAGGATCAATATAGAAACAATTCTCTATTACACCTGTACCATCTACAACGAAATCCAAACCATTCTGTCCGTAAGAAAGACAGTAAGATATCTCGTAAGGTGTATCTTCAATAGACACAGAGTAATCCACCAAACCAGAACCTTTATGATACAGATCATTCTTCATAACAATACTTTCCGAATCTTCAACGAAAAGACATTCCAGATTATTATTATCAATATAGCTGTTATTAAGTGAGCTGATATCTCCACATTCGGAAAACCAGTTCACGTACTCACCATATAGATCCTGATAATTAGATTGATCAGTAAATAAATTACCAGTCATATTAAGATCAGTTCCAACTAATGCGATTGCTGAACCCTTCTTTGTATTGTGTGACGGATTCTCTGTATCTACTACCGCAAAATGGTTCTCTCTGAATTCGTTCTCTGCTATATAAACATTCTTAGCTTCATTCATAAATATGGCACCGCCATAATTTGCACCACAACCCTCGAAGACATTACCTGCGATTTCAATGACGTCTACATCATAAAACTCGTTTGAGCGTAAATCGATACAGATAGCTCCTCCCATTCCGTTATTGATCGGTATAAGGTCAAAATCGGCATCCAAACCATCACCTCTTGAAACCTGATTATTAATGAAAGTACAACCTTCAATCCGAAGATAGAGGATACCTTCTCCGTCTCCGTGATCTTCCAGCTTTATCGCACCACCGGAAGAGAAATTCTCATATTCTTCGGTTACTTCATTCCAATAAAGCCCATTATCTTCGAAAACACAATCAATGAAGCTGATCTGTGAATTATTCATGTATTCTATGTTTGCTGCTGTAGTATAATCTCTGAAAGTGATGTTATTCATTACAAGATCAATGTTAGTAAGATTGTAGTATAGTACATCCTCAAATACGTGATGATTATCATATAAAGGGTAAAAATATACATTACCATCACCTATTATACTCACTTCCGGCATTTCTGGCTGTACATTATTAATCATCTCTGAAAAAACTGTTGATTCAGTGTAGTAATCTCCTTCTGCTATTGAAACTGTGATTGTTTCGTCAGTAAAATAACTCGAGTTAATATACCCGATCAAATATACCAGCGCTTCATCAATACTGGGAAATTCATCCCCATTTGCTTGAAAATCTACATATATTAATTCCGGATCAATTTCCTCTAATGCTACGTCATCCAATTCCAGAAAAACAGATGGATTAGTATATGTAAATTCTTCAGTCGTTAGTGGATAATGACCTTTTCCAGGATCAATGATGGAATATCTTAAATAGTAATCTCCAGGTGTTACATCATATATGTAATAAACACCATCATAATCAGTTTCTATATCAAAGACAACATTATCGCCTGTGTCTCTCAATTCAACTAAAACGCCGCTGTTATCCACGTAATTGTGCAATTCCACTTCCCCTCTCATTAAGGGTTCTTCAAAATGTATCACCCCTGTAAATCTCCGGTAGTTTCTTTTTGTTATTACCATATCCAGAATAGTCTCTTCTTCGAAAGGAGGAAACTCAAATATTACACTGCCATTTTCACTGACACCTGTTCTAAAAATCTCATTAGCAAGTGAAAGACACACATAAGCACCATCATCCACGTTGACGGTTATTTGATCAGTTTCTTGTAAATTATAATCCGGATAATCAACATTCAATTCTTGTGGTAATTCTGTATATAGAGTGGTAAAAGCATCTCCATGAAAATGATACAAATGGCATACAGCTATTCTATAGCATGAAGATATTGTCCAACTACTATTATGTAAATAGTATTTTCCATATACGGTAGCCATTCCAGGAAATAATTCATTATCTTCAACATCACCATAGTCAGGTAAAAAATCAGACCAGAAGTAATCATAGATTCCAAATGTATAGATGGTATTTGAATATATAGGAGTATCATATGTAGGTGCAATTACTCCCAATGCTCCATAATTAAAACGATGAAATTTCTCGGCAAGGCAATCCCCATTGGGGGTATCAGAATCAAAGTTGCCGGTCAAGCAGTTAATTGATATTATTAGAGGTAGATTTTCATTAACTAATGCTTCAACTTCTGAACTAGCACAATAATGTGGAGTTAACCAACTGGTTGATGTACCATGAGCGCGATTAAGAAATAGAAAACAACCATTATTAATTGCTTGATTGATATCATCAGCATTTGAATTCCAATCTGTATAATTATAACCCGGATCATCTAACTGACATGGTTCATCTACTAAAAGATAATCTAAACCATTTGAACCGAAATAATACATCAACTCATGTATATGTCCAACTCCTAACCAGGGTGATTCACTATCTGGTCCATGAATTCCATCACAGCATCCATATTCACGAATAGGTAACTTGCCTAATGCATTAGTAAGGTAACCTGCTACTACCTCTGTACAAAAAATAAAGGTTCTACCTTCCTCCCAACCGCCGGAAACAACCGGATGCTGATAAAAAGATGGATCCATTGGAGGATATTCCTCATAAGTTATAAATTTATTTACCATTATATCTAATTCGCCACTATCTCTTGCTGTTATTCTGGAATGAAACATATCCGGCAGATTATTTCCATTAACATCAGCATAAACATTATCAGATAACCACAAATTACCTGAATAATTATACAGTGGGCTAACAATATCCTGTACATCAGCAAGAATCAAAAATGCGACTGGAGGAATATCCCAATTACTATATGCAAAATTGATTTCATCCTCAATTTCCGTATAATCATCACCTTCTTCACTGGTAAAAGTGATAATATCTGTTAAAATACCTTGTCGAGTTCGATAATCTTTTATTACATTAGCCGATGTGACAAAATCAACGTCATCAAGACATATAATTAAATATTCACAGCCATCAGGACGCTGATTTCCATTATAGCCAAAATCTATTTCCGGCAAAGATTCATGATTGATGAAGAAACTTTTGTTAATTGGTTCCCACCAGCGTGAACGCAGCCTGTCTTCTCCAAAATGTCCGTTACCACCTGAGAAGTTTATCTCCAACTGAATATCATAATAAACTTTTAACTCATCAGTAACAGGATTATATCTGAATGGTCTAAATGCAAAGGGACAGCAATCCACTCCTCTTACTAAATCATTATCTCCGAGTTGATAAAAATTATCGGGATAGTAGTCATTATTTAAAAAAATACTTTCATCAAAAAAATAACTGAGACTGTCCTCATTTTCCATTCTTGGCTCCGGTGCTGGAGCCAGATCTATGTTTTGAAAACTTGCTACTTTGTAGTTTACTACATTGACGGATGCACCAGCTCCTTGCGAAATAGCTATATATGTACATAATGCAGGTAAATCTGGTGCTCCTGCCTGATCATGAAAGAAGCTCTTCTCAACCAATACATTTTGCAGAGTATCTCCATTTACAATAACATCCTCGATTTGAAATTCTTCCAGAGAATAAGTTAAGGTAACTCCATGACTTGATTGACTTACCAGATTGAGCCCTGGATCCAGTTGTGCATCATTAAGGTTCACGGTGTATGCTGCCAGCAGGAATGGCAATAGCAGCATTGATAAAATCATAAGTCTTTTCATTTTTCCTCCTTTGATTATCCTGATTTTTAATAAATTGTTTTTTACATTATACTTCACATATTGTTAAATTCAACACAATAATCATTTTTGAATCAACCAAAACCCCGTCTTTAAATATAGAGATCAAATATTGACCAGAGCTAATATATTGTCTTAATTATAAATTATGCATACTCCTCTAATTCACAGCCAATATATCAACCAGTTCATCATATCTTAATAGCCAACCAATTATAACACAAAACAACACTGTAAAATAATAATTCAACCGTCAAGTATTTATTGTTCCTATTCTGGCATCTTCTTGTAATTTATACAAGAAATACTACTAGATACCTGTGCCCTGCTCTCATATTCCGCATACGAGGAGTGAATACGACCACTACACCTTGATTTAGCTGAATAACAGTCAGTTTATAAATTCTTCTTAAAACTTGAAAACTGATTACTGAAGTTCTCTAAATTGACTGTGTATATACAATTTAAGACCTTACGGATGGTCCTCAGACCATCCCTGGTCTGATTATGTTGCTTTTCACGTTTCAGTTCTCACACTTCACGCTTTATCCTTCATAATTTCATCTCGTCAACCTGATTTACTCCGTTTTATGTGGGTTTCCCACATAGCTGTTTTTGGGGATTTGTGAGCGCAGATTGGCATTGCATCTATGGCTGTAATGATTTTGCTATGTGTGTTGTTTTTTTTAGATACAATCGGACAAAAAAGTGATCAGAAGAGCCTGGAACTTGCTTACAGGTAGTACCCAGGTAGTTAAGAGGAGGTTTTTCTGTCTCACAACATAACACAATCCCGCATTATTTTGCCTGATTGAATCTTGTTGTGAGACAGAAATACCTCCTCTTAGCCACCTGAGTACTTCCTGGGAGAACAAGAGACGAGATGAAATGACGGAAAGAGGGATAGAGGGATTATTATAGATGAAAAATTAAAGATGAAAGTGAGTCTTCACTTCGTTCAGAGTAATTCGTGAGCGGATAAGAAGACCGGAATTGAATAAAATCAGGGCAGGGATGGAGGGACTTCATCAATTCACGATGGACAATTGAAGATGGAGGATGGACTGCTAGAAAACTAGACTGCTGGACGGATGAACGGATGGACTGCTGGACGGATGGACTGCAAGATAATATTGAGATTATTTCATTATAACATTTGTTCTAATTCAGGGAGGTAAGTTAAATTGTTTTATTTTATGATTTTGAAAGCCTCAGCTTTGCCTCTCCTTGCCTACCTTTAGGGCTGGGAATGTAATTAAGATACTGTGATATAAAGTTATAGGTGCTTTTTTGTGAAATTTGGGGGATTATAGGAGATTAAATCAATAATTAACAGGAAAAGTTATGAAGTGTGTTGGACGTACGTTTTATTTTGACTGCTTGACTGAAAGAAAACCCGACAGGGAGCGAGGGATTGAGGGATTGAGTGGAGGCTTCGCAATGTAAAATGTAAAATGTAGAGTGAACGGTATTTGACAGATAAACAAGTGAATAGAAAATAGTAAATGAAATATACGGGAGGATTTTAGATGCAATATGTTATTATTGATCTGGAAGCTACCTGCTGGAAGAATGTTATGGATTTCACAAAAATGGAAATTATCGAAATCGGGGCAGTTAAACTGGCAGGAGACACCCTGGAAGTTTTAGGTGAATTTTCCTGT
Organism: Candidatus Cloacimonadota bacterium; assembly: GCA_021736135.1. Taxonomy (GTDB): domain Bacteria; phylum Cloacimonadota; class Cloacimonadia; order Cloacimonadales; family TCS61; genus JAIPGO01. Next base: position 587 of record JAIPGO010000145.1, on the reverse strand, counting down.
TTTGTGCGACCAGTCGTAAATCCGTTACTCAGCGATTTTTGTAAGGAGCTTACTTCCATCAGGCAGCAAGACGTTGATGCAGCCGAGATTTTTAAGGTTGTTTTTCCCAGATTGCTGGCGTGGATTGGTGAAGATGATTATAAAATAGTAACCTGGGGTAACTATGATATTAAACAATTTGAGATAGACTGCCGGCGACATGGCATTGAATTGCCGGAGAAATTTATTACACAGCATATTAATCTGAAAAAGGAATTTGCTGAGTCAAAACAGTGCCGTCCTTGTGGTATGAAACGGGCACTCAGGCTTTTGGATATTCCGCTGACGGGAACTCATCATCGTGGAATTGATGATGCGCGTAATATTGCCAGGATAGGGCAGGAATTACTTAAATAAGGAACGTAGTTCCAATATATTTTTTAACCCTGAAAGAAGAGAAGAATTTCAACCGCGGTTTGTAATCTTGGTTTTGTTGTTTTGTTAAGAAAGAATAGAAGAGTTTTAAACCGCGGATTATGCAGATTGAACGGATGAAGAGGAGAGGATAAGAGTGAATTAATATAAAAAGATTCTTTGATTAATTCTTT
>JAIPGO010000038.1 GCA_021736135.1 Candidatus Cloacimonadota bacterium | reverse complement strand
AAAGTTGACAGGAAAAAGTGTGGAATCGAAAATAAGAATGCACAAGAAAAAAGAAGGAAGAGGGAAATATTTCCTTTCTCTCTTCTTTCTTGATGATTTTAGCAATCTTATGGGGACATTTGGCACTAATGTAAATAGTCTTATAATTATCATTGCCGGATTTTTTATAATAATACTTATAGAGATGAGTTAAGACAATCATCTCTTTTTTTTTCACAGCAGGAAATGGCGTCTATCTTACTATATAGTTGGTTCCAGTTGCCTTATAGGAGGTACTAAAGAGTCACAACAAGGCACAATATAGCAAAATAATGCCCGATTGTGCTGTGTTGTCCCTCTTTATAGTAACCTTATAGGCTCCTATATACAACTAAGTATATGGTTAATGGTAAGTTATGGTGAATTCTACTGAATAAAGCAACTTCTCTATTTTCAACTGAATTTTTCTACAGCATAAAGAGGCTGTGCGAGAATTAATAATTGTCCATTAAAGATGCCGACATCCAATTTAAGCCAAGAGTTTTGGACTGTACTAAGGACAAGACTTTTGAGCGACTAACATATTATCAGGTAATTATATAAAAGATGCCTGGGGAGTATTCGTCGCCCAAAAGTCTTGCCCGGAGTACCGTTCAAAACTCTTGTTCTCAGCTGGAATTATTATATTGATCACAAAACAGAAAGTTTTCGCACAGCCTCTAAAATGGGTATAAAAAGAAGCAGGATGTTCCGGTTAATGAATAAGGAAAGAAAATGGGAATAAATTGACTTATAAGAGAAAAAAAGTATAAATAACCAGGTAATTTGAAGAGCAGGAAAATACTGGAATAAGGAAGAGTAGTCAGAATGCGAAAGAAAACAATCAGTATAATCGGGAGTGCGGAACCGGGTGCAGAAAGTTATAAAATGGCAGTAAAGCTGGGAAAGGAACTGGTTGATGCTGGATACCGGGTTGCCACCGGTGGGCTGCAGGGCATAATGAAAGCAGCTATGGAAGGTGCTCATCAGAGTAAAAATTATCAGGAGGGAGATACTATAGGGATCATCCCCGGAACTGACATTAATGATGCTAACGAATTTGTGGATATTGTAATACCGACCGGACTGGGGTATGCCCGGAATCTGATACTTGTGCAAACAGGAGCAGCTGTAATTGCTATTGAAGGTAGCTGGGGAACACTTTCGGAAATAAGTCTGGCAGCCCAGCAGGCAAAGCCGATAATATTAATGTCCGGAACCGGAGGCTGGGTTCAATATTTATCTGAAAGAGAAGAAATGTTGACAAGAAATATTTATGTGGCAGAAAACGTCAGAGAAGCTCTTGAGATAATCAATCGGTTAATTTGAGAGAGACTGAGAGCGGGGATATATGAGTCGACAAGGCTCAAGGTTAAATAATGGGAATTTAAGGTAATTAGGTAAAAAACAATTTTTTATTTGACAGATATTGGTGTTAATCGAGTTTAGACATTCCCCCATGAAAGGGGTATAAGCAGTATTCTTTGCGTACTGCGAAATTGAAAACCTGGAAAAAATAAGCAGCAGGTTTTTTAGATCATTTAGGAGGCATAAATGGCAAAGCAGAAATTTGTTCGTAATAAGCCACATGTTAATGTAGGAACCATTGGTCATATTGATCATGGTAAGACAACCTTAACAGCAGCAATTACCCTTTATTTATCAAAGTCAGGTGGTGCCAGTTTCATGAGTTTTGATGCAATTGACAATGCACCGGAAGAGAAAGAACGCGGAATAACCATTGCAACGGCACACGTTGAATACCAGACAGCAAACCGTCATTATGCACATGTTGACTGTCCCGGACATGCAGATTACATCAAGAATATGATCACCGGAGCAGCTCAGATGGACGGAGCGATCTTAGTAGTGAGTGCCGCGGACGGACCAATGCCACAGACTCGTGAGCATATCTTGCTGGCGCGTCAGGTAGGAGTTCCGGCAATGGTAGTTTATTTAAACAAAGCCGACATGGTAGATGATCCAGAGCTACTGGAACTGGTAGAGCTGGAAGTACGTGAACTTCTAAGCATTTATGAATTTCCGGGAGATGATATTCCTATCATTACCGGTTCAGCGTTACTGGCTTTGAATGGCGATCCCGGAGAGCTGGGAGAGCAGTCGATCCAGAGATTAATGGATGCTGTAGATAGTTATGTTCCGTTACCGGAGCGTGATATTGACAAACCATTCCTGCTTCCCGTGGAAGACGTATTTTCTATTCAGGGACGTGGCACGGTTGCTACTGGAAGAATTGAACGTGGTGTAATCAAAGTAGGCGAGAAAGTTGAAAGAGTAGGAATTCATGCCACGGTTGAGACGGTATGTACGGGAGTGGAGATGTTCCGAAAGATACTTGATCGCGGGGAAGCCGGAGATAACGTGGGAATTCTTCTACGCGGTATGGCAAAAGACGAGATCGAACGTGGAATGGTTCTGGCTAAGCCGAAATCAGTAAACCCGCACACGAAGTTCAGTGGCAAGACTTACATACTAACCAAAGACGAAGGTGGACGACACAAGCCATTCTTTAATGGCTATCGTCCCCAGTTTTATTTCCGTACGACTGACGTTACCGGTTCCATCAGTTTACCTGAGGGAATTGAGATGGTAATGCCCGGAGATAATGTAAATATATCAGGCGAATTGATCACACCGATAGCCATGGAGCTTGGGCTTCGTTTTGCTATCCGCGAAGGTGGACGAACAATTGGTGCTGGCGTTGTAGCAGAGATAGTAGAATAATCAACCGGAGGCAATAGTGTCAAAAAGCAGCGATGAGATAAGAATCAGAATAAAGCTGAAAGCGTACGATTTTCGGCTTTTGGATCGCTCAGTAGCCGAGATAATCAAGAATACCCGCAATACAGGAGCGCGGATCAAAGGACCGATACCTCTTCCTACAGAGAGGACATTATACACAGTGCTGCGTTCTCCTCATGTGAACAAAAAAGCCCAGGATCAGTTTCAGATGCTTGTGCACAAGCGGCTGATCGATATCATAAATCCGACACCGCAAACGACAGGAGCATTAAAGAAATTGAGTCTTCCGGCTGGGGTGCATGTAGAGATCAAGCAGTAAAGGAGTTAAGATGGTAGGGTTAATAGGTAAAAAGATAGGGATGAGCCAGGTATTTGACAAGCATGGAAATCTGGTGCCGGTAACGGTGATTCAGGCGGGACCCTGTTGGGTGGTTTTCCGCAAGACTGTTGCCCGTGATGGCTATGATGCGATGCAGCTTGGTTTTGAGAAGATAGAAGAGAAACGAGTGAACAAACCAATGCTTGGTCATTTCAAAAAGCATAAGAGTCCGTATTATAGATATTTGAAAGAATTTCGATTAACGATATACAAAGATATCCAGGAAGATGAAGAACTGAACGTAACGATGTTCCAGGAAGATGAGCTGATTAAAATAACCGGGACATCCAAGGGTAAAGGCTTTCAGGGAGTAATGCGTCGTCATGGATTTCATGGATTCAAAGCCACGCATGGTGTTCATGAGAGTTACCGTGGACCAGGATCAATAGGTCAATGCGCGACGCCCTCGCGAGTATTTAAAGGTAAGAAGTTACCGGGTCATATGGGTGTTGCTAAGGTGAGCATTAAGAATCTGAAAGTGATAAGAGTGGATCAGGAGCGTGGATTATTGATGGTCAAGGGTGCGGTTCCGGGTCACCGAAACAGTATCGTGTATATCAGAAAAGAACTGTAGAGCGGGAGTAATAGATGTTGAAAGTAAAGAAATATTCAGCGCAGGGAGAGGAGATAGGCACAGTAGAATTACCGGAATCTTTATTTAATGTAGAGAGTAAAGGTAATCGAGATGCTTTATTATATGAAGTGGTCAATATGTATCTGGCGAATCAGCGTCAAGGGACAGCGTCCTGCAAAAGCAGATCGGAAGTCAAAGGCAGTGGACGCAAGCTTTATCGTCAGAAAGGCACAGGAAGCGCTCGCCCGGGTAATCGCCGTACGCCGGTGAGAGTCGGTGGTGGGGCAGCTTTTGGACCGAAACCTCAAGACTGGTATCGTCACATACCTAAGAAGAAGAAACGTCTGGCGCTTAAGTTAGCATTAACTGAGCGGGCACAGAAGGACCAGATATCAGTAATAGAGGATTTAAAATTAGAGAAACCAGACACCAAGATAGCCCGGACTTTATTAGAGAAAATTTCACCAGAGCGAGCCAGGACGCTGGTATTGATCGATGGAAGTGATGCATCCATTGTGAGATCTTTCCGTAACATACCTTATGTGAAGTCGGACAGAGCTGATGGAATTTATGCTTATGAAGTCTTACGGTGCAACAATCTTGTGATAACGGAATCAGCATTAGCAAAGATAGTGGAGGTATTTAACAAATGAAACATCCCAGAGAAATAATCATAGCCCCATTATTAACAGAGAAGACACAGCGGAGTAGTACTACAGATAACAGCTATACCTTCAAAGTAAGTGTAAATGCGAATAAGATTGAGATCAAGCAGGCAATCGAGCATGTATTTGGTGTTTCGGTTTTGAAAGTAAACACGATCAATCAGCGTGGAAAAACTAAGCGATTAGGCAGATATGTAGGACGGCGCAGCGACTGGAAGAAAGCGATAGTCAAGCTGAGAGCCGGCGATAAGATCGCTGAGTTTGACGTATAGGGAGTAACACATGGGAATAAAAAAATACAGACCGATAACACCAACGCTGCGATTCAAGACGGGTTATACATTTGAAGAGATAACCAAAAGTGAACCTGAGAAATCGCTGATTGTCCCGTTACCCAAAAAAGCAGGCAGAAATAATCAAGGCAGAATAACCATCCGTCATCGTGGTGGAGGTCATAAGCGTCATTATCGTATAATAGATTTCAAACGTAACAAGCATGAAATACCAGCCAAGGTAGCAGCAATAGAATATGATCCTAATCGATCCGCCCGGATAGCCCTTTTATTTTACGCAGATGGAGAGAAACGTTACATCCTTGCACCCCTGGGCATCAAAGTAGGAGATAAGATAATATCCGGTGAAAAAGCAGAAATCCGTTTGGGTAATTGTCTTCCTCTGGAACGCATCCCTCTGGGTAGTATCATTCACAATATTGAGTTCAAGGCAGGACGAGGTGGTCAGTTGGCGCGTAGCGCAGGCAGCTATGCCCAATTAATCGCCAAAGAAGGCAACTACGTGCAAATACGTATGCCTTCTGGAGATGTACATCTTTTGCGTAAGGAATGTTATGCAACAATGGGTCAAGTAGGTAACGTCGAGCACAATTCGATAGTAATAGGTAAAGCAGGTCGCAGACGCTGGATGGGTTGGCGTCCCACAGTCCGTGGTGTAGCCATGAATCCTCACGATCATCCGATGGGAGGTGGTGAAGCCAAGACATCAGGTGGTGGACATCCAGTATCACCCTGGGGCGTATTAGCCAAGGGTGGCAAGACGCGTAAGAAGCACAAATACAGCGATGCTTATATCATCAAATCGAAAAAGAAGAAACGTTAGTTAAGAAGAGAGGTAAGGAAAAGATATGGCACGCTCAGTAAAAAAAGGACCATTTGTGGATGCTCACCTTGAGAAAAAGGTGGACATACTTAATGCCGACAAGAAAAAACAGGTAATCAAGACCTGGTCGAGACGCTCAACGATCCTTCCGAAGTTTGTGGAACACACATTTGCAGTGCATAATGGACGTAAATTTGTACCTGTTTATGTATCTGAGAACATGGTAGGACATAAGTTAGGTGAGTTTGCGCCGACGCGGACATTCCGTGGGCACAAAGAAAAGAAAGCAAATAGATAAAGGGGTTATAGTAATGGAAGCAATAGCCAGAGTAAGAAATCTGAGAGGATCAGCGCGTAAGGCAAGGCTTGTACTTGATTTAATCCGGGGAAAGACAATTCCTGAGGCTCAGAATATATTGCTTTTTTCCAAGAAGCGGGTAGCAGATGAAATAGCCAAGCTGTTAAAATCGGCAGTGGCAAATGCCCAGCAGAAAGATACAAAGTTAGCAACGGACGTGATGATAGTAAGCAAAGTATTTGCGGATGACGGACCAATAATGCGTCGTCACCGCCCGCGAGCACATGGTAGAGCAACGATAATCCGTCGTCGCACCTGCCACATCACCATTGCGATATCTGAGAAGTTAGGAGGGTAGATTGGGACAAAAGACTAATCCAATAGGTTACAGACTTGGGATCAATAAGGATACGGAATCTATCTGGTTTGCCACCGGAGAAGACTACATCCAGAATTTACATGAAGATTTGATGATACGCAAGTATCTCATCAGCCGTTTACCGGAAGCGCAGATATCCAGGATTGAAATCTTTCGCAAGACACGGTCACTCACACTTGATATTCACACCGCCCGTCCGGGTCAGGTAATTGGAAGAAAGGGCACAGAGATAGACAAATTGCGTAACGAGATCACAGTGCTTGTCAATAAGCAGCGCGATGCAGATATGAAAGTATTTGTGAATGTTCAGGAGATCAAGAATCCGTGGGCAGATGCGAGTTTGATAGGCATGGAAATAGGTCGTCAGATCAAGAACCGCGTATCGTTTCGGCGGGCGATGAAATTTGCCATCCGTAACGCCATGCGGAGTGGAGCTCAAGGAATCAAGCTGCAGGTAGCCGGTCGTCTTGGTGGCGCCGATATGGCGCGAACCGAGCGTTATAAAGAGGGTCGCACACCTTTGCACACATTGAGAGCAGATATAGATTATGCTTTGACAGAGATCACCACGACTTACGGAGTGATTGGAATCAAAGTATGGGTTTATAAAGGCGACATACTGAAATAAGGAGCGGAGAAGATGTTAGCACCGAAGAGAGTTAAATATAGAAAACAGCAAACCGGTCGTATGCGCGGATTGGCTTATCGTGGCAGCACGATAAATTTTGGTGATTATGCAATCATCAGCACATCCCCGGGTTGGCTCACCAGTCGCCAGATTGAAGCTACACGTGTGGCGATCACGAGAACCATGAAGCGTACCGGTAAGTTGTGGATAAGAATATTTCCAGATAAGCCGATCACGAAGAAACCAGCCGAGACACGTATGGGTAAAGGAAAGGGTGCTCCGGAATACTGGGTAGCAGTAGTAAAACCGGGTCGCATACTTTTTGAATATTCAGGAGTAGGACTGGATCAGGCAAAAGAAGCAGCACGTCTGGCAGGTCATAAATTACCGATAAAGACAAAATTGATATTACGAGAAGGAGTTGAGTAATGAAAACACAGGAACTCCGGGATTTAACGGTAGAAGAATTGCACCAGAAGCTGGAAGATTTTCGTGAAGAGCTCTTTAATCTTCGTTTTCAGAAAGCCACGAACCGTCTGGATAACACAAACCGGATAGGCGAGGTGAAAAAGAGCATAGCGCGAATAATGACATTGTTAAACGAAGAACAAGCGAAGGCTGAATAGAGGCGAACATGCAGAATGAAAAGAAAGTAACTAAACAGGGAATCGTTGTCAGTAATAAAATGGACAAAACGATCGTGGTCAAAGTTGAGCGTCAGTATAAGCATCCGCTATACAAAAAGATCGTGAAGAAGCATAAGAAATTCAAGGCACATGATGAGAATAATGAATGCCATGAAGGCGATGTTGTATTGATAGCAGAATCACGCCCCTTAAGCCGTGAGAAGCGTTGGGTATTACAGCGCATCATAGAGAGAAGTAAGTAAGGAGCCAGAGATGATACAAGCACAAACGATGTTGATAGTAGCAGATAACTCAGGCGCTAAGAAAGTAAGGTGTATCAAGGTTCTGGGTGGTTCCAAGCGTAAGTTTGCTTCACTTGGTGATGTTATTGTCGTAGCTGTTCAATCAGCCACGCCGACAAGTAAGATCAAGAAGGGCACAGTTCAGCAGGCTGTTATCGTTCGAACGCACAAGGAAGTTCGCCGGAAAGATGGTTCTTATATCAGATTTCAGGACAATGCCTGCGTGATGATAGACGAAAAGATGGAACCCCGGGCAACACGAGTATTTGGTCCAGTAGCAAGAGAGCTGCGCGAGAAGCATTTCACCAAGATCGTATCTCTTGCGCCTGAAGTGATTTAGGAGTATGAGATGAATAAGAGAAATAAGATGCGAATAAAAAAAGGCGACACCGTCGTCATCATATCCGGTGAAGACAGAGGACGTAAAGGCAAGGTTTTAAAAGCTTTTCCTAAAACGAGCCGCGTCATAGTCGAGAAGGTTAATTTTATCAAAAAGCATACGCGTCCAACGCAGCAGAATCCCCAGGGCGGGATAGTGCAGATGGAAGCGCCGGTGCATGTATCCAACGTGAAACTGTTTAATGATAAACTGGGCGAGGCGACGAGCGCAATTTATAAGATAGTGGGCGACCGGCGGGTGCGTGTTGATAAGAAAACCGGAGACGAGATTTAAAGGAGATGGGAATGAACAGATTGCGAACAAAATATGAAAGTGAAGTAATTCCTGCTCTTAAAAAGGAATATGACTATAAGAATGTCAATGAGGTACCGAAGCTGGTAAAGATTACCCTGAATATAGGTGTAGGTCAAGCCACGCAGAATAAAGCCATTCTTGATAATGCAGTGAAGGATTTAATGCAGATATCAGGGCGTAAGCCAGTGATCACGAAAGCGAAGAAATCCATATCAAACTTCAAATTACGGGAAGGGATGCCGATTGGTTGTATGGTAACTCTTCGCGGAGAGATCATGTATGAATTTCTGGATAAGCTTATTGCCATAGTGATACCGAGAATCCGTGATTTTCGAGGGATTTCTCCCAAATCATTTGATGGACGTGGTAATTACTCAATGGGCATTAAGGAACAGACAGTATTTCCCGAGATAGAATATGATAAGATAGATGCAGTTAGAGGAATGAATATATCGATAGTAACAACTGCGCGAACGGATGCGGAAGGCAGATCACTATTACGTGACCTGGGAATGCCGTTTAAAAAGAATTAAAGGAGCAAATGTGGCAAAGAAATCATGGCGAGTAAAGCAACTAAGGACTCCTAAATTTACAGTCCGTAAATATACCCGCTGTAAGTTATGTGGCAGATCACGAGCATATATGCGCGACTTTGGCATGTGTCGGCTCTGCTTCCGTAAGCTGGCATCAGAGGGTAAGATACCAGGTATCACCAAGGCGAGCTGGTAAAGGAGAAGATATGAGTGTAAGCGATCCTATAGCAGATGCATTGACAAAGATCAGAAATGCCTATCGGGCAAATCATAAGTCAGTTAATTTAAATCACAGCAACCTGACGGAAGCAATCGTCAAGATACTTGATGAAGAGAACTTCATTAACAGTTTTGAACTGATTGACAGAGATCCTGAGAAAAAGATATATCGTAAGCAGATATTCGTAAATCTGCGATATACCAATGATGGTGAAGCTGTGTTGAGAGGTATTGAGAGAATTAGTAAACCCGGCCGGCGCATGTATGTAAATGCGAATAATATCCCTTCGGTATTTAACAACACCGGTTGTGCCATTCTCTCTACCAATTGCGGTGTAATGGTTGACAGGGAAGCTCGCAAACAGGGTATTGGCGGCGAGTTTATCTGTAAAGTATGGTAAGAAGAGAGGGAACATGTCACGAATAGGAAAGACTCCGATCAAATTACCAGCAGGTGTTAAAATAACCCTTGATGGGCGTAAGATCAAAGCAACAGGGAAACTGGGCGAACTGGAATACGTAATGTGCGATGGCATCAGCTTTGAAGAAAAGGATGGCATTCTTTATTTCGAGCGTCGCGATGACAGTCGTGAGCAGAAAGCGTATCATGGATTAACCCGTGCTCTGGTAAATAATATGGTAATTGGCGTTAGTGAGGGATTTGAGAAGACACTGCAGGTAATCGGAACCGGTTACAGTGCAGAGCGGATTGGACCTTGGGTAAAGCTGATTCTGGGATATTCACATGAGATATTGATGGAAGTACCGGAAAACCTGGACGTAAATGCTCAGGTGATACCGCGTCGTGAGCAAGGTAAACTTGGTGTGCAGGCTGTGATCACCGTAAAAGGTATTCACAAGGAAGATGTGGGCAAATTTGCTGCTGAAATCAGGAACTGTCGTCCTCCCGAGAATTACAAGGGTAAAGGGATACGCTACCTGAACGAGTGGGTATTGATCAAGCCAGGTAAAAGCGGAACCAAGTAAGAGGTATAAAAACAATGAAAAGCAAGAACATATCATTTCAGAAGCGGTTAGCCAGAGAACGCCGTCATTTACATATCCGGAATCGCGTTTCTGGTACGGCTGAACGCCCGCGCCTGGTTGTATTTCGCAGTTTGAATAACATTTATGGTCAGGTCATCGATGATAAAACCGGTAATACACTTGTGTCGTTTTCAACCTTATCAAAAGAGCTTGCTTCCGATACTAAGCTCAAGAAGACCGAGCAGAGTTTTGAAACGGGCAGGAAGCTGGGAGAGCTGGCACTCGCCAAGGGTATAACAAAAGTCACATTTGACCGCGGAGGTTATTTATATCATGGACGCGTCAAAGCATTGGCAGAAGGAGCCCGTAAAGCCGGGCTGGAATTCTAAGGAGGAATAAATTGGAAAAAAACACAAAAAATCCTCGTTTCACAGAAGCTCTATTTGCTGCCGAGACTTTGATAGACACAAACCGCGTAGCAAAGGTTGTGAAAGGTGGAAGAAATTTCAGTTTTAATGCAACAGTAGTAGTCGGCGATAAAAATGGACGCATCGGTGTAGCCACCGGTAAAGCGAATGAAATATCGGAAGCGATTCGGAAAGCCAAAGAGAAAGCAGGCAAGAAGCTATTTGCAGTACCAATGGTCAGGGGCACAATCCCTCACGAGATCGTAGGCAGATTTGGTGCCAGCAAGATACTTCTGAAACCAGCTTCGGCAGGTACCGGCGTAATAGCCGGGGGTCCCGCCCGGGCAATTCTGGAAGCAGCAGGAATCCAGGACATACTCACCAAGTCCCTGGGCTCAAACACACCTGCTAATGTGGTGAAAGCAACTGTTAACGGACTTAAAAGCCTGAGAACAATTAAAGACGTGGCTCGTTTACGCGGTAAGACCCTCGAGGAACTTACCGGCAGAGAGGTGAAACATGACAAAGAAGCTTAAAGTAACCTTGATCCACAGTGTAATTGGTCGCAAGGAAGATCAGAAGCGGACTGTGAAAGCTTTGGGCTTAGGCAAGATCAGCAGTTCCCGCATACATAATGATACCCCGATGATCAGGGGAATGGTAAATAAGGTCTCTCACCTGGTACAGGTGGATGAGATAGTGGAATAAGGTTAAGGAGTAGATAATGTTACTTCATGACATAAAACGACCTGATATCAAAAAGAACAAGAAGAGATTGGGTAAAGGTGAAGGATCAGGATGGGGTGGAACATCCGGCAAAGGTCACAAGGGACAGAAATCACGTTCAGGCGGAACAATTCCGGCCTGGTTTGAGGGTGGACAAATGCCCCTGCAACGGCGTGTTCCCAAACGAGGTTTTAAGAATCCTTTCCGGATTGAATGCCGGATAGTGAACCTGGGAACCCTGCTGAAACTTGACATCACCGAATTTGATATCGAGATACTGGAAGAATTGAATCTAATCAGGAAACTGCGTAAGCATGAGCAGGCGCCCGTTAAGATTCTGGCTGACAGTGAGGAAGAATTTAACAAAACAATAACCATCAAAGCCAATTCCTTCTCTAAAACTGCCAAGGAAATAATTGAAAAACTTGGCGGCAAAGCGGAGGTAATTTAAAGTGTTTAACAGTATAAGTAATATATTCAAGATTCCGGATCTTAAGAAGAAGATTCTTTTCACGGCCCTGATCCTGGTGATTTACCGTCTTGGCAGCTTTGTACCCGTACCTGGCATCAATGCAACCGCATTAAAAGATTTTATTGCAGGTGCAGGAGCCAGTGGCAATATGTTCAGTATGTTTGATCTTTTTGTGGGAGGCAACCTGCAAAGAGCATCAGTCTTTGCCCTGGGTATTATGCCATATATCACGACCTCTATTGTGATCCAGTTGCTGGGCAGCGTAATCCCGTTTTTCGAGAAACTGCGAAAAGAAGGTGCGGAAGGGCAGAAGAAAATTAACCAGTACACGCGTTATGGCACGATATTTATAGCCACTTTCAACTCTATTGGTATTGCTCTATTCCTGCAAGGACTGGAAGGCGCAGTTCCCAATGAGGGTTTCACATTCGTGTTTACCTGTGTCTTGAGCATGGTTACCGGTACTATGATAATAATGTGGCTGGGAGAACAGATTACTGAGCATGGAATTGGGAATGGTATCTCACTGATAATTTTTGCAGGTATTATAGCCCGTTATCCACAGGGATTCCTGAACATGTTCAATATGGTCTCAGCCGGTGTGATGAATATATTTACCGCAGTTGCTGTTATTCTTGTAATGATACTGGTAACCGCATCGGTCGTTCTGGTAACGGAAGGTATTCGTAAAATACCAGTGCAATACGCCAAAAGAGTGGTAGGGCGCAAAGTATATGGTGGTCAAAGCACTTTCATACCTTTGAAGGTGAATTCAGCTGGTGTTATCCCGATTATTTTTGCACAGTCAGTACTAATGTTCCCGCGCACGCTCGCTACTTTCTTCAAGGACAGCGATTTTGCCAATGCCATAGTAAATATTTTATCACCGGGAGCCTGGTTATATTCCATATTATATGTGCTCCTGATCGTTTTCTTTGCTTATTTCTATACAGCAATGGTATTGAATCCAACAGAAATGGCAGAAAATATGAAAAGTTATGGCGGTTTCATACCGGGTAGAAAACCCGGTAAAAAGACGGCAGATTACATCAACGGCGTCTTAACCAGAATTACGCTGCCGGGAGCCATATTCTTTGCCTTTATAGCTATTTTGCCGGAATTTATGGCAAAATGGGCAAACCTGCCTTTCTACTTTGGTGGTACTGGTTTGATCATTATTGTGGGAGTAGCGCTTGATACGCTGCAGCAGATCGAATCACACCTGGTGATGCGGCATTATGACGGATTTATGAAAAAGGGCAAGCTGCGTGGCAGAAGCCGTTAACAAAATCCGATGATCTTTATTAAGAATAAAAGTGAAATAGAATTGATGCGGGAAAGCAACCGGATAGTGGGTGAGCTGCTGGCGCTGCTGGCAGAGCATGTAGCTCCGGGAGTAAGTACCTGGGAATTGAACCGGATTGCGGAAGATTATATCCTCAGTCAGGGAGCGGTTCCCAGTTTCAAGGGATATCGCGTACCGGGTCTTGAACCCTTTCCTTCAGCGATATGCTCATCCGTTAATGACTGCATAGTTCACGGGATACCATCAAAAGAGGTCATTTTGAAAGAAGGCGATATAATCGGCATTGATGTCGGAGCCTTTAAAAATGGTTTCCATGGTGATGGTGCCCGCAGCTTTCGAGTGGGACGGATAGCAGGAGCAGCCGAGAAACTTCTGGAAGTTACTCGCGAAGCGCTCAACCGCGGCATGCAGATGGCAAGAGCAGGTAACCGGGTAGGTGATATTTCCTGGACAATCGGGTCGTTCATCAGAGAAAGAGGTTATAGCGTAGCTGATGATCTCACTGGTCATGGGATTGGAAGAGAGATGCACGAAGACCCCATGATCCCGAATTTTGGTGTCGCAGGAAAAGGACCCAGGCTTAAGGCTGGAATGACACTGTCAATTGAACCTATGGTAAACATTGGCACTAACCAAGTGATTGAACGTGGCTGGGAGTTTTTTTCGGCAGACGGAAGCCTGTCTGCTCATTTTGAAAACACGCTCCTGGTGACAGATGCAGAGCCGGAAATACTTACATTACCTTATAATTAAGGAAAGGAATTTATGGCAAAAGAAGGCGTTATAGAAGTTGAGGGTGTCGTGAAAGAGGCCTTACCGAACACCATGTTTCGGGTTGAATTAGAAAACGGACATGAGATCATAGCTCACAGCTCCGGCAAGATTCGCATGCATTATATCAGAATTCTGCCCGGAGATAAGGTCAAAGTGGAACTCTCACCTTATGATCTGAACAGAGGTCGGATCACATACCGTTATAAATAGGAGATAGAAGATGAAAGTTAAAGCATCCGTTAAGAAGATCTGCAAAGATTGCAGAGTTATAAAAAGAAATGGAATAATCAGAATTATATGTCCCGTAAACCCTAAGCATAAGCAGAGACAGGGTTAAATCAGATAAGGAGGATATAGTTTGGCACATATAGCAGGTATTGAGTTACCAAAAGACAAACGTGTTATTATAGGTCTTACTTATATTTACGGAATAGGGCTTACAACTTCCACGAAATTGCTTGCCCGCACCGGAATTGATCCCGACAAAAGAGTGAAAGACCTTACTCTGGAAGAGGAAAAACTTTTGCGGGATATTATTACAACCGAGCATGTAGTGGAAGGAGAAATGAGAACTCAGGTCGCGATGGACATCAAGCGTCTAATGGAAATAGGTGCTTATCGTGGATTACGGCATAAAAGATCAATGCCGGTACGTGGTCAGAGAACTCATACTAATGCCCGCACACGTCGCGGTCGCCGCCGTGGCTCTGCCGTTGGAAAGAAGAAGAGTTAGGAGATAAAATATGGCAAAAAAAACTGCACGCAGAATTAAGAAAAAAAGAACTCGTCTCTCTTTTAATGAAGGAGTTGCACACATTCATTCCAGTTTTAATAATACAATAGTCAGTCTTGCAGATCTGGCAGGTAATACGTTGACCTGGTCCAGTGGCGGCAAGATTGGTTATAAAGGCTCGAAAAAAAGTACCCCTTTTGCAGCTCAGCTTGCTGCTGAAGAAGTGGCAAAAGCTGCTCTTGAAATGGGTATTACCAAAGTTCAGGTAGTTGTGCGCGGACCCGGTGGAGGACGTGAATCAGCTATCAGGTCCCTGGATGCCAATGGACTTAGAGTCACAATGATAAAAGACGCCACACCCATTCCTCATAATGGTTGTCGTCCTAGAAAAACCAGAAGAATCTAAGGAATTAAGATATGGCTAAATTTACTGGTCCCAAAGGAAAAATCGTTAGACGATTTAGTGAAAATATTTACGGAAACCCGAAGTTTGATCGCTTACTGGAAAAGAGAAACTTTCCTCCAGGACAGCACGGCAATGGAGGCAAATTCAAACGTCGTGTTTCTGATTACGGATTACACCTGATGGAAAAGCAGAAATTGAGATATACTTATCTCATTCTGGAGAAGCAGTTCAGAAATTATTTTGCCAAGGCAGATAGAATGGCCGGTGCCACCGGTGTCAATCTTCTCCAGTTACTGGAAAGAAGACTCGATACCGTTGTTTACCGCATGGGTTTTGCCCGTACAATTATGCAGTCGCGTCAGTTCGTTAATCACGGACACATCAAGGTGAACGGTCGCAAAGTGGATATCCCTTCTTTCCTCGTCAAACCCAATGACATTGTTGAGGTTAAAGAAAAGAGTCGCAATATGCTTGCCATTCAGGATGCAATGGACGCTTCGGCGAATCCTTATTCCTGGCTGCAAGTTGATAAGGAAAGATTTACCGGTACATTTCTCGAATTACCAGTTCGTGAACAGATTCCTGTAAATATCGAAGAAAGATTGATCGTTGAGTACTACTCCAAGTAAAAAGGAGAAGGTAATATGACTTTACTAGAACCGATACAGCTTCCCGAAAAAGTAGAAGTTGACGAAAGTACATTTACTTCCACTTACGGAAGATTTGAGATAGGTCCTCTGGAACCCGGCTTTGGTACTACTATTGGTAACACCTTGCGTCGTGTGCTTCTTTCTGCCATTCAGGGTGCGGCTGTCCGTTACGTTAAAATAGAAGGACTGCATCACGAATTTGTTCCAATTCCAGGATGTGATTCAGATTACATTGACCTCATCATGCGCCTGAAGCAGCTTGTGGTTAAATCAGACACTATCCAGGAAACAAAGCTCGTTCTGGAACATAACGGAATTGGCGAGATCACGGCTGGCGAGATCCAGGAAACCGGTGATGTGAAGATCATCAACAAGGAACTGGTTCTGGCAGAAATGACCGAAGACGTGGAATTCCGCATGGAAATCTGGGTTGGTATCGGACGTGGTTACGTGCCAGCCGATTCACAGATCAATGAAGAATATCCCGTCGGCGTGATTTCCGTAGATTCCATCTATTCACCAATCACACAAGTGAATTACACCGTGGAAAAACAGCGTGTGGGTCAAAAGATTGATTATGACAAGATCATTATGGATATCACCTCCGATGGCAGCATTAACCCCCGCGATGCACTCTACCTGGCTGCCATGATACTCCGTGATCTTTATAACCGCGTAGTGCTCTTCGAAAACGAGCCGGAATACATCGAGGAAGTGAAGATGGACCCGGAACTTGAAGAACTGGAAAAGATATTCTGCATGAATGTCAATGAGCTGGAATTATCCGTACGCTGCAGCAATTGCCTTGCTGCTGCTAAGATCGATACTATTGGCGAGCTTGTATCTAAATCGGATAATGAAATGTTAAAATACCGTAACTTTGGTAAAAAATCCCTGGAAGAGATCAATGCTCTGCTGGAGAAATATAACCTTCATTTAGGTTATGACGTCGCCGGCAAAGAGAAGGAAATCCAGGATGCAAGAAAAAAAGTAACTGTAAGATAGGGATAGTAACATGAGACACAAAGTAAGAGGAAGAAAATTTGGCAGAGAAGCCGGGCACCGCGAAGCATTGATGGAAAACCTGGTTAAATCTCTCATAGTGCATGAGCGCATCAACACTACGCTGGCGAAAGCCAAAGAAGTTAGATCACTCTGTGAAAGAGTCATTACTTATGGAAAAAAGGGCTCCGTTCATCATCGTCGCCTTGCCTTCAAAGTGCTGGGAAACCGTACTCTGGTGAAAAAGGTCTTTGATGAAATGGCACCTGGTTATATGAACCGTAAAGGTGGCTATTTGCGCGTTCTTAAAAACGGTTTCCGTCGCGGCGACTGCGCCCCGATGGCAGTTATCGAATTCGTGGAAAGAGATATCGTTTCTGCTGATTCTAATAATATCAAAGCCGAAGACCTCGCAAAATAGACTCTTGATTTAATGTTGAAAAGGCTGCTTGCAGAGGGCAGCCTTTTTTTTTGACTCTGCAATCCTGAATTATTATCCTGGAGGTAATATGATCAAAATTGATTATGACCAGGTTGTGCATCTTCTGGAAGAGAGGCAGTTTACCGAACTTGCCGCTTTCCTCAAAGAGCAGCATCCTGCTGATGTTGCGGAATTAATTAACGAATTACCCCAGGAATTCCATCTAGAACTTTTTACTCTGCTTGATCCGGAAATGGCGTCCAATGTCCTTTCCGAAATTCATGACGAATTCCGTCAGGAAATCCTTGATCATACAAATTCCGAAAGACTTGTGAACATCATTGATGAGATGGAAACCGATGAAGCCGTGGATATGCTTTCCGAGCTTACGGATGATGTCACTCAGGATGTGCTTTCCGCTCTCGATGACGAAGACCGCACGAATTACACACAACTGCTTAGCTATCCTGAAGAATCTGCCGGCGGGCTTATGCAGACGGAGATCATCGCCGTTTACCAGAAACTTACCCGCAATGAGGTTATCGAAGACATCCGGCAGAATTATGAGGAAGTGGAAAACATCCATCGCGTTTACGTTATAGATGATCACCATAGACTCGTTGGGATTCTGGATATCGGGCATCTGCTGCTCGCCCCTGATTCTGCCATCGTTGCAGAAATGATGGATACTTCACTCATTTCTGCCCAGGTGGATATGGACCAGGAAAAGGTAGTTAATCTCTTCCGTAAATACGATATGTATGTGCTCCCCGTTGTGGATGAACATAACCGTCTGCTGGGACGCATTACCGTGGATGACATCATCGACGTTATGGATGAAGAAGCTACTGAAGATGCTTACCGTCTCGTGGGTTTGAATGAAGAAGACCGCGTCTTTACGCGTCCCATTAATTCCGTGAAAAAAAGACTACCCTGGCTGACTCTGAATCTGCTGACTGCCATTCTCATCTCTTCCGTGGTCGGTATTTTTGAAGAAACTATCGCCAGGCTCAGCATTCTGGCAGTGCTCATGCCTATTGTGGCAGGACTTGGGGGAAATTCCGGTACTCAGACACTTACCGTTATCACGCGGGGTATCGCGCTGGGAGAACTTACACTACATAATACCTGGAAAGCAGTAACCAAAGAAATTACCGTTGGATTTATCAATGGCGTGATCATTGGCACTCTGGTATTTCTGCTGGCTTTTCTGCTCAAGTTTGATCCTCGACTGGGCTTTATTCTAGGCGTGGCCATGGTCTGCAATATGTTTATTGCCGGACTCGTCGGCTCATTGATCCCGGTTATTCTTAAATCTCTTAAGATTGATCCGGCTCTTGCGTCCAGCGTGATCATCACTATGCTAACCGATATCGGCGGTTATGCCTGTTTCCTGGGGCTTGCCACTTTATTAATAATGTAATTTAAGCAGGTTTTAATGAACGGTAATATCATTGTTATCATCCTGGGTATTATCTATTCCTGTGTGCTTCATATAGCCCGTAGTATGCAAAGGCTGGGCATTCACTCTTTCGATAGATTCCGCCAGCATCTCACTCGTAAAGCACCTCTTTTAAGCCCCGCAGGGAAACACCATATATATATTATTGGACTTCTGCTTTCCAATCTCTGCGTGGTTTTTGTTATTCTTGCCGGAAAATACGGTACAATCTCATATTTCACCGCTATGTATGGTATAGGTATGCTGCCGATGCTGCTTTTCACAAAATACGTGATGAAAGAAAGATCAGGTGTCCAGAACTGGGTCGGAGTAATCATTGTTATCATTGGTGGTTTCATTATGAGTCTTGCCGCCCGGAATTCACTCCCGGTGAATTATAGCCTGGTCAATATTAAAACTCTTTTGCTTATCCTGCTCGTTACCGGCTTGATCTCTCCCCTTATCATTATTAACGGCAAAAAAAGCGGTCATCTCTTTAAGGATGCTATGCACGTTGGATTGATTGCCGGACTGATTGCCGCGCTTGATCCTATACTTAAAGCTACCGGGCAAAATTTAGCCGGTGCCAATGGTTTTATCCCGGATAATACCATTGGCTGGCTGCTCTTTATACTAAGCTTTGCTGCTTCCTCCGCAGCTATGCTCATTACTCAGCATGCTTACAGCCGCCGCGTCTTCGTTTCACAGCTTATCCCGTTTTACAATGTCGCCTATATCACCTTGCCCATAATAATCCAGATCCTTATTCTGCCGCACTACCTGCCGGGTAAATTCGAGATCACGGGCCTCATCTGCATTATTACAGGCATGGTCATCTTTTCAGAAAAAGATCTTCGACTCACCCGCAACGCTGATATCCTCAAAGCGGAAAAGAGCGTCGAGAGTCGAAAAAATCGAGGGATAGAGGGAGTGACTGATTGACCACTTGACTACGTGAAAACATGACTGATGGACTGACAGATGGAATGAAGGGAAAATGTGTGAAGATGAGAAAGTGCGAAAAACCTAACTATGAAACTCTTTAGCCACAATCGTTCGCACAAGGCCACGGCACGGCAGGCAGATCACACTGATTTCCACTGATAATTTTTTATATTGAACAAGTCACAAGTCACGAATAGCGAGTCACCAAACACGCCGAACGAAGTGAAGTTGTCTCACTCATTATTAATCATTAATCATTTACGCATTCCTATCCAACACCCATTTCCAATAGGGGATTATCCTTATATCAATGCCATCAGCGCTAAAAGTATCATTCTGATCGTAAGTTATAATAACTCCACTTTCAACTCCAATTTTCCGGCATCCCGTCATTAGTCCCTTGATCTCGCGCTCTTGCGTATTCTCGTTAAAATCATAACATACTTGAAAGGCAGCAATGTCACTCAGTTGATCATAGATTATAAAGTCGCATTCATTTCCATTATCACGGTAATAATAAACAACCTTATATCTTCTTATAAGTTCCTCAAATACTGCATTTTCCAGCAATTTCCCTTTATTCTGCGAAAACCTGAGTGGTAGTAGATTAACAAATCCCGTATCAACTGCAAAGCTTTTTTTTTGAGCCAGAAGTTGCGGCTTTTGAGTAAAATCAAACCTGGTCAGGATAAAATTGAAATATGCCTGCTGCAGATAATCCAGATACTGCCTGGTCTGTTCCCTCTTGCTGATTCCCAGATAATCGGACACTTTCTTAATATTCAATAATGATGCTGTATTTGCCAGCAGATATAATGCCAATTGAAAAATAGTCTTATCATTGCGTAGAGAAAAACGCGGGATAATATCCTTATAAATTATTGTATTGAAATAAGATAATAGCAATTCACGTTTCGTTTCCACTAACTCGACCGGTAAAAGCTCCGGCATACCACCATATTCCAGATATTGTTCAAAGTAATGCAATATCCGCTCTTTGTGTAAAAATGCTTCCTGAGTATTTTGATAAGAAACCTGGTGAAAAGCTAAGACCTCTCTAAAAGAAAAAGGAAATAGCGTCTTTTCAATGATCCTGCCGGATAATTTAGAAGCAAATTCGCTTGCTAAAAGTCGACTGTTGGAGCCAGTTATAAAGAATTTTATATCCCCTTTCTTCAGATCATAATAATATTTTAACCAGGTTTCCCAGTTTTCCACTGTCTGTATCTCATCAAGAAACACATACAATTTACCCTCTGGATTTTTCAAGCGTAGATAAAGCTCAAAAACCTTTGTTAATATCTCATTAGTGCTATCACTCACAAAAGAGGGGAATTCCAGATTAAGAAAAAGGATATTCTCGCGTGGCACATTTTCGCTAACTAAATAGTTTATCAATTGTTTCAGAAGAAAGCTTTTACCGCACCGCCGTATCCCCGAAACTGCTATGATCTGATCAATTGCCAGCAAGGGTTTGATCTCAGATAGCAACTCCCTTTCCACACCTGCGGTATAAAATTTCTCCTGCCAGTGAATATTCTGATCATAAAGATACCTTTCCATTAATCCTCCCAAATCGCTTACTGACCCACACAGGTACCATTAAACATAAATATATGACCCAGTATAAGTGTCAATAACTATTTTTAGAGAGCATTAGCTCCGGTAATGCATTGGAACGCAGCCTGGATCTGGATCCTCAGGATTTAAGACATTAGCTGGGTTTTATACCAAGAATATCAGCCACGCATTTCACCGATTTACACGGATAAGAAGTCTTTTTTTTATTCTCTTCATAATTTTACATTTTCAATTTTACATTACGGAGAATCGTCGATCCGTCATCTAGTCCAGAAGTTATTCAGCCATTGAACGAAGTGAAATTTCCAGGCTCGAGTTTCGGTTCTCTAATTACGAATCACAAATTTCCAATCACGCTGAACGAAGTGAATAGTGAATGTACGAAAACCGAGAATCAGGGCAGGGATGCCCTGTAAACGTACCCAGACCATCCCTGGTCTGATTTTTAATCTTTTCTTCTGAACGGAGTGAGTGAATGTATTCTACCGAATCACAAATCACGGTTCAAACACAAAACTATTTGACAGTCTGAGGTGATCATTTCAGGTAACGGTAAAAAAAGAAAAGGGAATAAATATGAATAAAAATATGGTTTTAGAGCTGTTTGATGAGTGGAATACCGCGCTTATGAGCGGAGACCCTGAGCAGGTAACTGATCTTTATGCTGCGGAAGCGATTTTGCTGCCCACGATGTCTAATCTGGTTCGGCGCAATCATGATGAGATCAAGGACTATTTCGTCCATTTTTGTGAGAATAGTCCCAAAGGCACCATACTGGTATCAAACGTCAGGATTTATGGGCAGATCGCGATTAATTCGGGGATTTATGAGTTTACTTTTCAGGATGGATCCGCAGTGAAAGCCCGTTTTACTTATGTATATAAAAAGTTTGACAGACGCTGGCTGATCATCGAGCATCATTCGTCACAATTGCCGGAAATTGAGTAAGCGAAGAGAAGATATTTTCACCACCATCCGCCTTCGCATAAAGCTACGGCATGGCAGGCAACGCGCACTGAGAACACAGAGAGAAGAAAGGGAAATTGCGAATCGGAAACCTTGGAGTAAATTGAGCAAGTCAATTTATGGAAAACGCTATTTTCTCTAATCTCGGCACCCGAGTCTTGGATCCCGGTTCATCCCAATTTCAATTCACTCATAACTCATCACCCATTTTCTCATCTTCTCATCTTTACATCTTCGTATCTTCGTCTCACGTCTCACTCCTGATCGCAGTGAGGGTTCATCACCCATTTTCTCAATCTTATCAGATACCCTGCGGCTATTATCCCTTCATCAAGACAAATTTATATTTACAAGAATCAAACAACCAGCCTATTTGTAAAATTTTGGGATCAGGAGTGAAAATGAAAAGTATGAGTGAATTGATAGTGCAGGCTGATAAAGAAAAAGACCTTGAGAAGAAAACTGAAATATTTATTAATATAGCCGTTGCTTACTGGCAATTATCAGATTTGAAGAATAGTGAAAAATATGCTCAACTCACTCTGAACATGGCCCAGAATCATCATCTTCAGAACCTGGAAGCAGCAGCTTTGAATACCCTGGGTTTAATCGAAGTTTCATCCAACAATTATGATGAAGCCTTGAATTATTTTTTACAGACTTTCGATGTCTATAAGGCAGTCAGCAATAATCCTGCTATTGCCATAACCCTGGGAAATATCGGCATCATTTATTTGAACATGAACAAACTGGATAAAGCACTGGAATATTTCCTGAGAGCAAAGAACTACGTTCCGCAACAAGAAGATTATAATGCAACTTATAACACGGAATCAGTTATTATCAATACCGGAATTACATATCTTCGCATGGGTAAATTTGATGAAGCTCTAAAGAATCTGGAAGAAGCATATTCCTTTTGTTCAAAACACAAGTTAAAAAGAAGTGAGGCGATCATACTTGTGAATACCGGTGAAGCATATATGGCTCAAGATCAGCATGAACGGGCAATCGAATATTTTACGAAAGCTATTTATGTTGCCCGTGAGTTAGAAGACAAAAAGATATTAATACCGGCTATGAATAATCTGGGAGCTTCTTTTTGTAATTTTGGTCAATATGAGAAAGCTGTTGAAACGCATTCCAGGACACTCCAGATGGCGGAGGAATTGGGCTATAAAGAATTTATCAAAAACATATATCTCTATCTATCACAAGATTACGAAAAACAGGGAGATTTTGAATCTGCCTTGCAGTATTATAAAAAACACTCAGAAATTAAGGACTCTCTTTTCACCGAAGAATTAACCAGGAAACTGGCAGATGTAACTTCTTCTCACGAAATGGAGAGGAAAGAGCTTCTTTCCAAACAGATGATGGAAAAAGCCGGGAGATTAGCTTCGATCGGAGTGATCGCAGGTGGAATAACTCACGAGATAAATCAACCAGTCTGTGCTATTAAAATGAGTGCCGAGAGCATCTTGTACTGGAACAGAAAAAATGATCTGATCTTACCGGAATATCTGGTAGAAGGCCTGGAAAATATTGTTGAAGCCAGCAACAGGATCGATGAAATAATAAAGCACATGCGCTCATTCTGGAAACTTCCGGAAACAATTTCGCTTAAACCGATAGACCTTAATGAAGCAGTCAAACATGCTTTAAACCTGATCGAAAGACAGCTTTATTCGCATGAAGTTTTTATTGAGACTAAATTAGCAAATCAGAAACTATATATTTGCGCGGAATCAATACATATTGAGCAGATCATTTTGAATATTATCACAAATGCCATTCATTCTCTGGATGATTCTAAACAAAAAGATAAGCGCATACAAATCTGCACCAGGAGTAAAGACAACCAGGTTGTATTACAAATTTCCGATAATGGAACAGGCATCAATCTGGAAGAGGGAGAAAAAATTTACGATCCCTTTTATTCCACCAAATCACCTGACAAAGGAATGGGGTTGGGTTTAGCCATCGTGAAAAATTATGTAGATAAATATAATGCCGAGATCAAAGCAGGAAATAGAAAAACCGGTGGTGCTGAGTTTGTGATAACTTTTAAAAAAAGTAAGGGAGCAGAAAGTTGAGAATATTAGTTATTGATGATGATAAATTGATATCTAAAGCGATAAGCGATTTCCTGAAGCATCAATTGAATCATGAAGTAACCGTTTGCGACAATGCTCTGGAAGGCGAGAAGATCTTTTCAAATTCTTCATTTCCCATGATCATCAGTGATATCCGCATGCCTTCTATGGATGGCTTTACGTTAACCCGAAAGATCAAAGACAATCCTGACGGCAAAGATACAGACATTGTCTTAATCACGGGTCATACAGACATGCAGAGTATATTAAAGGCATTAAGAGCCGGAGCATACGATTACCTGAGCAAACCGCTTGATCTTGAGCAGCTCGTTTCCGTGGTTAACAAAGTGGAAGAGCATCAGAAACTGCTTAGGGAAAATACTGTTTTACGTAACAGGTTAGATGAAAAGGTTCAATCTGATAGTGTTCTGCTCAATGAAAAACTAAAAAAGCAGCAATACGCTTATGAAGAAGTTTTTGGAATTGGTAAGGTTGGAGTTTTTTCTGAAGAGATGAAGCAGATAACCGACATGGCCAAAAGACTTCACGCTGACCCGACAATTTCCGTATTGATTCAGGGTGATTCCGGAACTGGAAAAGAGATCATCGCCAGAATGATCCATTATGGAGACAATGATCTTAGCAGACCTTTTATTTCTTTAAATTGTGCGGCAATTTCTCCGGCTCTATTTGAAAGTGAACTATTTGGATATGAAGCGGGAGCTTTTACAGGTTCCAGCAGCAAAGGCCAGATTGGAAAAATAGAACTGTCCAATGGCGGGACTTTATTTTTGGATGAGATTGGGGAACTGCCGCTGGAAATGCAGCCGAAATTATTAAAAGTTCTGCAGGATAGAGAGATCTACCGGGTAGGCGGCACCAGAAAAATTCTTCTTAACTTTCGCTTGATCTGTGCAACAAATTGTAAACTTGAAAAAAATATTGAAGAAAACCGTTTTCGCCTGGATCTATTTTACCGGATAAATACGGCAAAAATATTGATTCCTGCCCTGCAGCAACGCAAAAAAGACATCATTCCTTTAGCCGGAATGTTCCTGGAAGAATTTGCCAGAGCAAGAAGGCAGCCTGCCAGTATCCTGACGAAAGAAGCGGCAATGGTTCTGATAAATTACGACTGGCCCGGCAATGTGCGGCAACTCCAAAACACAATGGAGCAGGCTGCATTTCTTTCTAATGCCGGTCAAGTGAATGCAGATCAGATCAGAGCTGTTTTAAATAAAAAAACAGGCACAACTGGCTCTATGGAGAGTTTGAGTATAAGTTTTCCGGAACAGGGACTTGATCTGTATGAAGTCGAAAAGAAAATTGTAGAGAAAGTCCTGGCTATGTTTGAAGGTAATAAGACTAAAACTGCTTCCTATCTGAACATTTCCATCAATAAAGTACGTCGCATAATTGGGGATTTATAAACAGACTCGGAATCAGTGAATAGTGAGACGTGAGAAGTGAGAGGACATAATAACTTCACTTCGTTCGAGATTCGAAACTCGAAGATAAGATTAATTATAGCAACGAACAAAACCAACAAAACGAACTTTTTTAGTAAACCGAATAGCCTACCACTTTTTTATTAAAATTGCTATCTTCAGTTCGTTTAGTTAGTATTGTTCGTTGCTAAAATTTCTTTTTCTGCCATCGACAACTCGGTTAAACCGAAACCAGGAGAAGATTTATCAACCGCGGATTTAGCGGATAGCACGGATAAAAGAGAAGATTTATCTTAGCAACGAACAAAACCAACAAAACGAACTTTTTTAGTAAACCGAATAGCTTACCACTTTTTTATTAAAATTGCTATCTTCAGTTCGTTTAGTTTGTATTGTTCGTTGCTAAAATTTCTTTTTCTGCCTTCGACAACTCGGTTAAACCGTAACCAGGAGAAGATTTATCAACCGCGGATTTAGCGGATAGCACGGATAAAAGAGAAGATTTATCTTAGCCGCGAACAAACGCGAACAAGCGCGAACTTTTTTTAAGCAAATATCATTATCTTTAATTTCTTTAGTTCGCGTTTGTTAGCGATTGTTCGCGGCTCATAATTTCTTTTTCTGCCATCGACAACTCGGTTAAACCGTAACCAGGAAAAGATTTATCAACCGCGGATTTATCAGAAGCACGGATAAAAAAGAAGATTTATCTTAGCCGCGAACAAAACCAACAAAACGAACTTTTTTAGTAAACCGAATAGCCTACCACTTTTTTATTAAAATTGCTATCTTCAATTCGTTTAGTTAGTATTGTTCGTTGCTAAAATTTCTTTTTCTGCCTTCGACAACTCGGTTAAACCGAAATTGTGAGATTGAGAAAATGAGAAATTGAGACATCACTTCGTTCAGCGTGACTGGTGATTTGTGATTGGTGACTGGATTTTTTAAGACATTCAACCACGAAAAGCGCGAAAAGACGCGAAAAGACGCGAAAGTAAGAAATGCAATGAGTAGAAGAATAGGATTTGCTTTCTTTACTTGAATTATTTCGCGTGCTTTAGCGGCTTTCGCGGTTAAAAAGAATTCTTTTGCCCAAAACTGCATGAATATTACACGTAAGCGCTTAACAAATTTTATACGCTCCATTCTGAATTTGTGGATCAATTCGAACGATTCAGAATGAATTGATCTACTCCTTGATCATTTCCAGCACAATTAAGCGCGAGAGCTCTAAACTATTATATTTATTGCATATATGCTTTTCATTCTAATCCCATTTCATCTGGCTCCGCATTTGCTATAGTATAGTTGAGAAAAGAAGCGGGGTGAAGGAAAAATGGAAAAGGATGATAAAATGATAATGGTGATCGATGATAATGAATTTACTTTGAAAAGCATAAGTTACGCGCTGAAAATGGGTGGTTTTCCAAATCAGGGTTTCAATGATCCGGAGGAGGCTTTATGTAAATATGATAAAAATATTTACGAGCTTGTCATAACAGATTTCCGGATGCCGAAGCTCAATGGGATCGAAGTATTAACATTGATCTTAGAGATGGATAAGGAAGCAAAAGTGATAATTTATTCTGCCTTTGCAGATGAAGAAATCCAGGTTGAAGCTAAGAAGCGGGGTGCCTTTTTATTCATGAAAAAACCATTTAATTATGAATCCCTGATTGAAACAATCCAGAGAATAAAAGCAGAAGATACATATAATAAAAAAAAAGTAATTCATAAATAAAGGAGAATAAATGAAAACGTTATTTTTGTTAGTGTTAGTGCTATTGGTCTCAGCAGGTTTATCTGCTGCTATAAAATCAGAAGCAGCACCAATGCTGAATGATGTTGGTCCGGCATCAACGAATCCAGTGATCACAGACGAAATGGGAGACCTTATATATGAACTTGATGTGGAAAGTATCACATCTGACAGTCAACTGCTTGGTGTGGAATATGATGGCACTTATGTATGGGTTACCGGTGGTGGAAATGGCTTAGATCCCAACTACCTGTATAAAATAGATCCGGTTGCAGGAACTTTAGTAAGCAGCTATGAACAACCGGTTGCAGCCTGCGTCTGGGGAATTCGGGATCTGGCTTATGTTGACACAGAAGGCAAGATTTATGGCGGAAATGAAACTGATTTCTTTTCATTTGACATTGCTTCAGAAACCTGGACTGTGGAATTTGGCTCATCATTCGGAACTATCCGTGCTTTAGCTTATGACGGCAGCCATTTCTGGACAAAGGATTTTAGTAATCCCATTTATGAATTTGATGCCGGTGGTACAGTAATCAATTCTTATGCTGATGAAAACTCGGCTTATGGTATGGCTTATGATTCTTTTGCAGATTGCTTATGGCTTTTTGCTGAACAAAACACATTTTTCCAATATGACTTGAATGGTGCAGCAACGGGAACTTCTTATACTGTTATTCATGGAAGTGACGGAGATATTGGAGGAGCCTTCTATTATGAAGGAGGTTTGGTTCCTGGTACTACTATTTTAGGCTGTCTTGTACAGGGAATGCCTGACGTTCTTTATGGAATGGAACTTCGTGATGCTGCAGATCCGGATTCACCTGCGGTTCCTACAGATGTAATTGCAACTCCAGAAGCAAGTGGTATTTTCCAGGCTGAAATCGCCTGGACTTGTCCAGCAACAACAATTGGCGGAACTGTTCTTACGGATCTTGATGAAATGAGAGTTTACAGAGATGGAACGCTTATTTTCACCGATACTTCCCCTGCAATAGGTGCCCCAGGTTTTCACATGGATTCCAGCATGCTTACTTCCGGATTTTATAACTATGGAGTTTCTGGTTTTAATGACGCCGGTGAAGGGATCACCGTGGAAAATACTATCTGGGTGGGTGAAGATGCTCCGGCTGCAGTTGACAATCTGGTTTTGGCGCAAACATCTCCAGGTGTTTTATCCGGAACACTTACCTGGGATAATCCCACAACCGGATTGCATGGCGGTGCCTGTAACAATGCCATCAGTGGATATCACATCGAAAGAAATGATGGCGTTTTATTTGAAGTAACCGGTTCAGCTACATCTTTTATAGATGATACAATTCCTTTAGCTGGAACATATTGTTATGCAGTTGTTCCATATAATATCATTGGTGATGGCGGCAGTGCTGTTTCCAATTTAGTTCTTATTGGTGAGTCGGGCGTTTTGATCTCAGAAGACTTCAGTGACGGAGTTCCCCCAGCCGGCTGGTATGTTGATGGAATGAGCCTGACAAACTGGGGAGCTGCTACAGGAAACCATGCAGGCGGGAGTGGAATTGAGATGTATTTCAGTTGGACACCCCCATTTAATGGTATATCAAGAATGTGCACAATGGCAATGGACACATCTAACCTGGCAGCATTAGCTTTAGAATTCAAGCACAGTGTAGATGATTATGCCGGAGGATACACTTTGGGTGCAGCTACCAGCAGCGATGGTATAAACTGGAATGATGCCTGGACTGTTATGCCAACTGGAGCTATGGGAGCCGAAACAATTAACGTTGATGTTACTACCGCAGACGTTGGCTCAACGACATTCCAGATGTGCTTCTATCTGAATGGTGATTCTTACGCTATCAACTACTGGTATATTGATGATGTGATGCTGACCAGCACAGGAACAGCGACTTTCGATCCACCTGCAAACCTCGCGGTCGATGAAGATTCAGGACTTTTCACGTGGGATGCACCTGCCGGAAACCGGGAACTGGAAAGCTACAACGTTTACCTTGATGATACTGTGGCTGGTAATACAGCCGATACAGAATGGCTATTAGAAAATCTGGTTTACAATCAAACATATACCGCTGGTGTAATGGCGGTTTATGATGATGGTGAATCTGACATTGTAACCATTGAATTCACCTATATGGGAACTAATGCCGATGATAACATCATTGCTAAAACAGAACTTACTGGCAATTATCCAAATCCCTTTAATCCTGATACGAACATAGCCTTCTCAGTGCAAGAAGCAGGAAAAGTAACTCTGGAGGTTTACAACTTACGCGGTGAACTTGTGAAGACCCTCATTAATGGTGTAAGGGAATCCGGAGATCAGATCGTTAGCTGGAACGGTTCTGATGATGCAGGTAAAACGGTAGCAAGTGGAGTTTACTTCTACACAATGAAAACCGGAAATTTCATTTCTACAAAGAAAATGATTCTAATGAAATAATATAAAAAAAGGAGAAAAACACATGAAAAGCAAAAGTTTATTATTGATGTTAATGTTATTAGCAATCTCTTTCTCAGCGTATGCAGAGGAATGGGATATTTATGATCTTACAAATTCAGGTATTCCGGCAGATGATGTATATGCTGTATTAACAGCTCCCGATAATACCAAATGGGTAGGAACATTCAGTGGTGGTTTAGCCAGTTATGATGATGAAAGCTGGCAGTATTATTATAATGATTATGCCACCATAAGGTGTATTGCCAGAGAGGATAATGGTAATATCTGGATCGGAACAGGCAGTGGGGCTGCTGTCTTTGATGGTTCTAACTGGACAGAATATTCGTATGGGCAAACCCCAATTCCATATCCGGTAGTTACAGAAATTACCATTGATGGAGATAACGTTAAATGGCTGGGAACCGGTTTTGGCGGAATTGCCAGTTTTGATGGTTCTGACTGGAATATTTTTGATACTGGTAACAGTGGATTACCTGATAACATGATTTATACCATAAATATCGATCGAGATGATGTTAAATGGATTGGAACCCAGTGGGGTGGACTAACCAGCTATAATGGATCTGAATGGGTTTCTTACAATACGGAAAATTCAGAGATCCCGGATGATACGGTCTATGATATCCAATTTGATAATGAGGACAGTATCTGGATGGCTACTTATGGTGGTGGTGTTGCCTGTTTCGACGGTGATAACTGGACAGTTTACAATGTCGATAATTCCGGTCTTCCCAGTAATTTTACCCAGGAACTCCTGATCGATGATCAGGGCAATATCTGGGTGGGAACTGAAGAAGGACTGGCAAAATTTGATGGTGAAACCTGGTATTCTTATAATAGTACAAATTCCGGACTTCCCGCAGATAATGTATTGAGTCTGGCGTTAGATGCTGAATCCAGACTCTGGATCGGTACTTATGAGGGTGGATTATGTTGTTATCAGGAATCCGATTTCGGTTCTGTAGCCGGAACGGTTACAGATGCTGAGACAGGAGAGGCTATTGCAGGTGCGGTCTTCTCAGATGGTTATTTTAGTCTGGCTGAAACTGCTGCTGATGGCTCGTTCAGCTTCGAAAAAATTCCCGGGATTTATGAAGTAACATTAACAAAGGATGGCTATAATGCTCTCACGATCCCTGATGTGGAAATCTTAGCTGATGAAATGACCACTTTAGATATAACTTTGTTAGCCGAAACTATGGAAATACCTTCAGCTCCCACAGACGTAACTGCCATTCCAGCAGCAAGTGGAATTTTTCAGGCTGAAATCGCCTGGACCTGTCCAGCAACAACAATTGGTGGAGCTACACTTACAGATCTTGATGAAATGAGAGTTTACAGAGATGGAACTCTTATTTTCACAGATAATTCTCCTGCAATAGGTGCCCCAGGTTCTCACATGGATTTCAGCATGCTGACTGCCGGAACTTATACCTACGGTGTAGTCGGTTTCAATGATGCAGGTGAAGGGATCACCGTGGAAAATACTATCTGGGTTGGAGAAGATGTTCCTGCTGCAGTTGATAACCTGGTTTTGGTGCAAACGACTCCTGGTGTTTTATCCGGAACACTTACCTGGGATAATCCCACAACCGGATTGCATGGCGGTGCCTGCAACAATACTATTAGTGGTTATCACATCGCCAGAAATGATGGAGTTTTATTTGAAGTAACTGGTTCAGCTACATCTTTTATAGATGATACAATTCCTCAAGTGGGAACATATTGCTACACAGTTACTGCATATAATTTAATAGGTGATGGCGGCAGTGCTACTTCCAATATAGTTCTTATCAGTGAGTCAGGCGTTTTGATCCTGGAAGATTTCAGCGGTGGTGTACCACCAGCCGGCTGGTATATTGATGGATTTGGCCAGACAAACTGGGAATCCTCTATAGATAACTATGCCGGTGGTACTGGTATGGAGATGATGTTCGGCTGGACACCCCCATTTTATGGTTCATCAAGAATGTGCACAATGGCAATGGATACATCAAACATGGAGGCATTAACTTTAGAATTCATGCACAGTGTAGATGACTATTCCGGAGGATACACTCTGGGTGTAGCTACCAGCAGTGATGGTATAACCTGGAATGCGGCCTGGTCGATTGTTCCTGCTGGCATGGTTGGACCTGAATCAGTTAACGTAAATATAACCACAACAGATGTAGGTTCTGCTGCATTCCAGATGTGCTTCTATCTGAATGGTGATTCTTACGGTATTAACTACTGGTATATTGATGACGTGCTGCTGACCAGCGGAGGAATCCCGGCACTTGATCCACCTGTGAACCTGGCAGTTGATCAATATGGTCTTTTCACCTGGGACGCACCTGCGGGAAACCGTGAACTGGAAAGCTACAACGTTTACCTTGATGATGTAATGGCTGGTAATACGGACGCTACAGAATGGATGTTCTCTGATCTTACAGACGATCAGGATTACACAGCCGGTTTAGAAGCTGTTTATGACGACGGAGTATCAGAGCTTGTAACATTAGATTTCACATTTAATCCTTTGGCAGTTCTTGATCCACCAACAAACCTGGCAGTTGATGAAGAAACGGGACTATTCACGTGGGATGCACCAGAAGCTGGCGGTGAAATTGAAGAACTGATCTACGATAATGGCGCAGCTAACGGCCAGTACAGTTATGTGGGCTACAGCATGGGAACTCACATGAGTCCTGCGGAAGCCTGCCAGATCCTGGAACTGAAAATACACACTTATTCCGGTACAGAATTCAATGCAGAAGTATGGGGCTGGGATGCCGGTGCTCCTACAGAAGATCTGTTACACACTCAATCAGCCAATGCTTTATGGAGTGACTGGGTAATTGTAGATATATCTGATGCGAATCTGATGGTGGATTCTGATTTTGTTGTGGCCTTTGGTTCGATCAATGAATACACTTACATGAGCTGCAATACCAATCTGAACAATGGTAGATCATGGGATCATGATGATACTGGAGGCTGGACTACCTGGCCTGAAGCTTATCTCATTCGCGCCGTCGTTCAGTATGGCAATGGCAGGATTGCAGAACTTTCTCCAACTCCTGTAAATAGTGTTGGTGCACATGCTTTGGTTCAGCGCGAAAAAGTTTCTGCTGATGTGATCAATCACAATGTAGATACCAGCCGTGAGCTGGAAAGCTACAACGTTTACCTTGATGATGTAATGGTTGGTAATACGGCCGATATCCAGTGGATGTTCTCTGATCTCACAGGCGGCCAGACTTACACAGCCGGTTTAGAAGCAATCTATGATAACGGAGTATCAGGGCTTGTAACAATAGATTTCACTTATGATCCAACGACAACTTTTGACCCACCTGTCAATCTGGCAGTTGATGAAGATACAGGACTCATTTCGTGGGATGCACCAGGTGGTGGTGGCGGTGAAATTGAAGAATTGATCTACGATAATGGCGCAACTAACGGCCAGTTCAGTTATGTGGGCTATAGTATGGGAACTCACATGAGTCCTGCTGAAGCCTGCCAGATCCTGGAACTGAAAATACACACTTCTTCCGGTTCTGATTTCAATGCTGAAGTATGGGGCTGGGATGCCGGGGCTCCCACAGAAGACTTATTACACACTGAAACAGCTTATGCTTTAGTGAATGATTGGGTAACAGTGGATATATCTGAGGCGAATCTGATGGTGAACTCTGATTTTGTTGTAGCCTTTGGCTCGATCAATGAATATACATATATGAGCTGCAATTACAACTTGAACAATGGCAGATCATGGGATCATGATGATGCTGGAGGCTGGACTACCTGGCCTGAAGCTTATCTCATTCGCGCAGTTGTTCAGTATGGCAATGGCAGGATTGCAGAACTTTCTCCTATTCCTGTAAAAAAAGTGGCTGCACATGCTTTGGCTCCTGGAGAAAAAGTGTTTGCTGATGTGATCAATCATAACGTAAATACCAGCCGTGAACTGGAAAGCTACAACGTTTACCTTGATAATGAATATATCACCCAAACCACTGATCTTTTCTATCAATTTACAGGTCTGGAATTTAACAGCAGCTATCTTGCCGGAGTTTCCGCGCAATACACAAACGGAGAATCGGAAACAGTGACCGTTGAATTCGTTTATACAGGTGATCCTACTTATGGAGATGTTGATGATAACGGTATTGTGGAAGCTTTTGATGCTTCGCTGACTCTACAATATGTGGTAGGAATGGATCCTGCTCCTTCAGCTCCATTACCCTGGGAAGAATGGCGCATTACAGTAGCAGACGTGGATGGCAACGGCAGTGTGGAAGCTTTTGATTCTGCTCTTATTCTGCAATTCGTAGTAGGTATGATCAATGATTTTCCTGTGGAAGGCGTAAGTAGATTTAATCCTGTTACTGCCGGAGTAGTGATCGAAGCAATTGATGATTGTCTTTACTTCACTGCTCAGGATAACCTGCTTTCCTTTGAACTGGAAATTAACAGCCATAAGGAGTTTCTGCAGACCCCTGAATTTCTGATACCTGACGCTATATCTGCTTTTAATGCTGCTGATTACAAATTTGCCTCTGCCTCTGCTCAGTATATAGAAGGTACGTTCCTGAAAATACCATTGCAAAGAAATCAGGATAACGAGCTGCCACAGAATATCAGTTTAACGCTCAAGATCAATTATGATACTCAGACCAGTATCATTGATCTCACCTGTCTGAATGGAGACACCGGTCAGTTACCGGAAGTCTCTGCTTTACTTGGCAATATGCCCAATCCCTTTAATCCCGAAACGAATATCAGATTCAGTATAAAAGCCGGAGAAACAGGGATTTTGAGCA
This sequence comes from Candidatus Cloacimonadota bacterium, assembly GCA_021736135.1. Classification (GTDB taxonomy): domain Bacteria; phylum Cloacimonadota; class Cloacimonadia; order Cloacimonadales; family TCS61; genus JAIPGO01. The sequence continues at coordinate 291 of JAIPGO010000038.1, read as the reverse complement.
TATATAATGCCAAAGGGCAGTTAATGCAGGAAAAGAAGTTCACTGAAGGCAGTCACGATTATATCTGGAAGGCAAACAACCGGGCTTCCGGAGTATATCTCTATCGATTGCATACGCCAAGCTATACTCAAACCCGCAAAATGCTGCTCCTCAAATAGTGACATATGTCCCCTGGGGTTGATTATCTTATTAATAAAGCACCAGGAGGCATGATGAAAGAGCACGCTAATCATTTAAGCAGATTAGAGTTAAAAAGTTTTGAGGGAGAGTTCTTGTATGAATTAATAAATT
>JAIPGO010000037.1 GCA_021736135.1 Candidatus Cloacimonadota bacterium | reverse complement strand
CTTTCAAGCAGGTTCGTCTGATGAAACTGTGAACGTTTGGAACGAACTTTGTCGGAAAGCCGTGTGCGGGAAAACCGCATGCACGGTTTGATGAGGGGGACAGGGGGAAGCTCAACTGAAGCCTGTCTCTACTCTACTGACAATTTTAAGTATACGAATATAACCACACTCTGTAGAATGATATGTTCCGCATAATATTTCCGGTTGATCATCTGCTGGATTTTCTGGGTCCATGGGATCCATTGACATGCAAAATCCTCTTGCCTGTCGATCTACTGTTACACTATAAGCTACATGAACATTATTAAAATTATCATCGAAACAGTTTATGTATTTAATATCTCCAGCCTCTGTAGAAAATAACAACCATCTTGTACCAGTCAAACTAGTGTCATAATGAAGGATTAAATCGAATATTTTATCATTACCCGTCAAATCTGGTGTTGAATACTTCACTTCAAGATAAGGATAAGTAGAAGTTACCGAATATGCGATTAACCTTGCTGAACCTGTTCCAGCATATTCATCTGTATTAAAATATTGGAATAAGGTTTGTGACATATTATCATAAAGAAGACGATGCTGGCTGGGTATTTTATTTAAAATTGCATAATCATTCATTTCTGATTCTATTGAGTTTGTGTCGCAATTTATAACAACGATACTCCCGATTTCTGTAGCACAAAAAAGAGTATTAGTCGCTTCAACGTAAGCAAACAGATTGTTATCTCTGGGGTATGTCAAGCTACTATGTCTTTTACATAGTTGGTTAGTAACTTGAAGTGATGTGATCAATGAATTGTCATCTGCATCGATCAGAGTTAAATACATCCCTCCATAAACGTAGATAATCCCATTTGTGGGATTATAGAAAGAATCTTCACCAATAGTACCGCCATTTTCCGGGATTACATGATCTGCATCCATAGGACGGTCACTTGAGTATTGAAATAAGACGGGATCCGGCAATGAGTTTTCAGGACATTTAAAATACTCAGTATAAGCATTACCTGAGAGTAGCCCCAATAAAGCCAGAATTACGAGACAAAAAATAATTCGCTTCATTCTTCCTCCAAGTTTTTTTGTTTGGCCATTTCTTATATAGCTTCTTAATATATAGTCCCAATAATTGCCAAAGTGTGACACCACCACACATTATTTTTCTGAAATAACTAATAAATTTGCAGACATATTTATGGAATCATTAGATATCAGGGTTATTACGGAGTATTTTTCCCACGATAAACAGGTATTTTGTAAGTTTGGCTCGGTATTCCAAGCTATTTTATAAACCGGGAAAAGCGGGCAACTTTACGACTAATAGTCTGAAATCCAATTACTGATCTCCGATTACCGTTCACTTCAGAACGTAGTGAAGCCCCATTATCCATCGTCCATTGAATTGAACGTTCCTCCACTTTTATCTCAATTTAATTCTCGTAACGTATTCTAATCTTTTTCAATTACTATTTTCAGGCAAAATCTATATATCTTTATAATATATAATTAAATATCATCTTTTCCTGTCTCCCGGTACCCTCCGATTGGCATCCCTATGGCTTGGCTGGTTCCTTTCATTTTCTATTTTAACTTACAGCACTATAATATTACACATGTTCTAATAAATATCCCATAAAGGGAAAGATGAAATTAAAGACCTTCTATTAGAGGAACACTAAATCAAGAGATGTGGATAGTACACTCGTGATATAAAAATGTAGGGGTAAACCTGCGTGTTTACCCTCTCGCAAATATTTACAAGATAGGATATGTATTCAATATTCCTGCAATATAGGGCAGACACACAGGTCTGCCCATACACCATACCTGGTAAGAACTTTATCGGTAAGTTTCAGTTGCCATAATATCTCCTTTTCTCCGGAGGATAAAATTATCAAATAATCTACTCACTCTATGTTTTTTGATTTTCATGGTTTTTTCACCGTGGAAACAAAGGACAATCTAACAGAATTTCGTTAGATTGTGCTTTGTTTCGGCTGTGATCAAGGCCTGAAAATGCTGCTAAAAAATATTTTTTACTATAAATCAAGTGATAATCGGCATTCAAGCGCTCAACACAGAAATTACAAAAAAAAGTTCTGGACATAAATAGCTACAGTGTCTTAGTTGACCCAGACACTAAGACAGAGGTAAAAATATGAGGTTATTTGATCCGAATGTACCCTTGTTCCTGCAGGTGAAGGAAGACATAGAGAATATGATCCTATCCGGTGCCGTGCAGGAAGACGAACGCATCCCGTCAGTGCGGGAAATGGCGAGGGAATATGAGCTGAACCCTAATACGGTGAACAGCGCCATTTCCGAATTGTTGAATGAAGAAATAATTTATAAGAAGCGAGGTATCGGTATGTTTGTAAAAGTGGGAGTTTTGCAGAAGCTGCGGATGCAGCGTATGAAGAAGTTTGAAATGGAAGAAGTGAAGCGTCTTGTGGAACATGCCCGGATGCTGGGGCTTGATGAGAACGAATTGATAGAACTGGTAAAGCGGATATATAAGGGGGAATCATGAGCGATAACCTTTATGAGATCAAGGGACTGAACAAGTATTACGGCAAATTTCAGGCATTGAAGGATGTGGACATATCCATTGGAAAAGGTAAGATAATCGGGCTTCTGGGGCGGAATGGCGCGGGAAAGTCAACCCTGCTGCGTTCGATGCTGGGCTTACTGCATTACCAAGGAGAAATATCATATCAGGGAGTTGATATCAGGCAATTGAAACATCATTTATTTGAGGATGTGGCTTTTATACCTGATGTTAATAATATTGACGACAGGTTAAAAGTGAAAGAACTGATAGAATACGTGAAAGGGATACATCCCCGCTGGAACATGGAGCAGTATGAGATTTTACTGGCAAAAAGCGATCTGCCTCTGGATAAGTCTATCGGTAAATTATCTAAGGGTATGAAGACAAAGCTGTACCTTTTGCTGACTCTTTCGCTGGATACGGATATGCTCCTGCTTGATGAACCGACCCTGGGATTGGATATAGCATTCCGGAAAGAATTTTTAAATACCATACTTGGTGATTATTTTTCAGAGGAAAAGTCAATAATAATCTCCACGCATCAGGTTGAAGAAGTGGAGCAGATATTACAGGAAATAATTTTCATCGATAAAGGCAAGATAATCTTGCATGATAACGTGGAGCATTTGAAAGACAGTTACCATCTGGTATCAATCAGCGGGGACAGGCTGGAGGAATTGACCAGCAGAGGAGCGCGGCAGATCTCGCATACTTTTGGGCGTTATCATGGCATATTGCCGGCTGACGTCGAGATAGAAGGGGCGGAATACAATCGTCCCGGACTGGCAGATCTTTTCCTGGCATTTACGGGAGGCAGTAATGAATAATTTTATAAAACAATTTAAGAATGACTTAAGGATAAACAAGAAGACTCTTTTAAGTCAAATCATGTTATTTCTTATAATCGATTTTCTGGCAATAATAGCTTTTTTCATCTTCAAGCATCAGAGTGGAGTAACTGATCTAAATTTTATCACCTTTGAATTAGATGGGGACATAAGCCAGCAAAGTGTAGAAATATTCAACAATATCTGGATCCTGATTGGAATGGGAGTAGTCAGCTTCGTGGGATTTGTAATGCTGATATCGAGTATTTCCTTAGGGAGTTCGGCACTGAACCTCGATCATTCGCGCAAGTGTGAAATATTTTATCGTTCACATCCCATCAGCATCTGGACATATGCCAGCTCCAAATATATGATAAGTGTATTTGTGCCTTTTATAATTATGCTGGGAATAGGATTATTCAATCTATTACTGGTAATTCCATTTCTAGTTCCCATTTTCAGATTTGACCTTTTTCCATCATTACAGGGATTATTCAGCGCAATACTGATCTACATGCGTTCTATTATGATCCTGGGCAGCATAGGTTTTCTGGCATCAGCCGTATTCCGCGAGAAAGCATTCATGAAGCTGCTGTTAGTCATAGTAACAGTTCAGATACTTTTTGCATTTATCCATTTCAGTTTTGACGTCCCGCTGCTCAATTTATTCGGTTACATAATAAAATTAATAAATCCCTTGCAAAATTTCTCACATATCACAAATCTTGAACAACCTGATTCGCTTTCGGGACTATACAGTTTTTTGAGCATGCGAAATCTCTTATTTAACTGGCATTGCTTATTGCAGATTGCAGCTTCGGCTTTATTCTTTATTACAGGTGTTTTCGTATATTCCAGGAAAGAGATCAATTAGGCGAAAAGCGTGAGTCGAAGAACGTGAGTCGTGAGTCGAAAAGCGTGAGTCGTGAGTCGAAAACCGGGAAACGGGAAACGGGAGACGGGAATCGATATTAAATAGGAGAATATTATGGTTAGGAGATCATTTTTACTGATATTGCTGATGATGGTAATGGTTCTTTTTTCCTGCAGTAAAAAGGATGAGCAGTCATTCTTTGCAGAAAAGAACCTGATGGAATTGAAACTGGATAATGTGGAAGTGAAAAAAGTAAGTTATTATGATGGTAATGAGATCATTGTGGAAGCAGAGAACCAGGATATTATCTATAACAAGTCAGATAATTTTCTGAGTATAACTTCCCCCAAAAAAACCAGTATCAATCTGCAGTTACCGGAAAACAAGCGTTATCATATAGTTTATGAGGATGGGAATTTATATTTTGACCAGCAGGGTTTAGTTTACCTGGGACCGGATTACGGGAAAGTGGAAATGAACGGAGATACTCTGCAGGTGACAAAAGATGATCTAAAAGTCACGCTGCATAATAATGGGGACATCTTAATAGTTTCCAATGGCAATGACGAGTTGCTGATCAATAAAGAAGGTTTCTTTACGCGCAAGACCGATGAATGGGATGAGTATTTACAGGAAGAGGATTTATCCGGATTCTGGGGTAAATTAGCGGCAGGAGTAGTGAGATTTGCCGTGAAATCTGCCATGGAAGCAATTGGTGAAACTCCGGAAGAAGTGTTGGTAAACGTATTAAAAGAGCACGGCTGGCGTAACAGCATTGATGAAGTGCTGGATAAGGTCAACGATAAAACAGGGAGTTTTTACGGCGATAAATACCAGGAAGTGCAAACTTCCGTCTTCAGCAGTGAAGGTATAAACACTCTTAGTATAGATAACTTTAATGGTCCGGTTATTATTAAGAAAAGCAGTAATAACGAGATGAAGATCACAACAACTATCTCCAGTGATATAGAAGCGAACCTGAAAAATGTGGAGTTAAAAGAAGTGGACGGGAAAGATTTTTTGATCAAGGGTGTAGCCCTGGTCACAAATTCGCGCTGTTCTATAAAATATGAAGTAGAGCTTCCGGAAGGAATTGCTTTAAAAGATATCGAAACCAGCAATGGCAGGATTGTAATAAGCGAAACAATGGGTAACTGCTCTCTGCAAACCAATAATGGCAGCATTGAAGTGGAAGCCCACCAGGGTGGTCTGGGGCTGCGCACCTCTAATGGAAAAATTACGGTCAGGAACATTGAAGGTAACGTATATGCACTATCCAGCAATGGAGCAATTGTTGCAGATGATGTCAAAGGCAGGATCTCAGCGAAAACTTCTAATGGAAAAATTGATATCTCGGACTGCGACATCCTGGAAAGAGTAGAAACCTCCAATGCCAAAATTTATGTAGAAGTAAATCAAATTACAGAAACAACTCCAGTTTTCTCATCAAATGGTTCCATCGTCATTGTGATCCTGGCAGAGCAGGGTCTTAACATTAAGGCAAGTACGTCCAACGGCAGAATAGAACTGCACGATATGGAACTGGATATCAGCAGCAGTTCCAAAACCAGGCTGAAAGCAGAGTATCAGGGTGGGGGAGAGTTGCTTGATATTGAAACCTCAAATGCTAATATTGATATTTATAAGAATACAGATAAGGAGTAATAAGAATGAAAAAACTGTTTTTGATCATTATGATAGCCTTTTCGCTATCAATAATTTTTGCCCAGGCGGACAATCTGCGTAATCTGCCGATTGCCGAAACTGATGATTTCTGGTCACCGCTGGTGAATCCCGCAGCTCTGGATTTTGGCAATAGTAACGGTTTTGCCTATGTTGGTGAAGACCTGGACGGAAAGAATCAGAAGAAATTTTATTCGCTGTTTTTCAATATGGATGGTCTTTCCTACGTTTTCCAGCGGGATGGCAGAGAAGATATGGATAATGACAGACATACTCTGGCCTCAGGAGTTGGTGACATCGGCAGGAATTTTTATCTGGGTGCAAAATATGACTGGAAAAATAAGTATATCAAGGACGGATTTTTAAGCTGGAGCGCTTTATGGCGTCCCAGTAATATGTTGTCATTGGCAGCCACAGCCAATGATACAGGTGCCGATGATAAAGAATACCGCATCGGAATGTCCATTCGTCCTTTCGGAATGCGGGAAGACCTGGGCAGAAAACTGACAGTGAGTGCAGATATCATTCATGCTCAATTAGATGGGGAAGAGGCGGACTGGCAGAAACCTATCATCTCGGTAAGTTCCGAGATCGTTGACGGGCTATATCTGAGTGCTGCTTATGATCTGGAACTGGAACAGATAGGGTTGAATACTTCGCTGTCTTTTTCTAATCTGCGGATCGGTAATCTTTTTGGCTTTAACGATAATGACAAATATGTGCATGGAAACCATTATATCAATCTTACGGATGATAATCTGCATTCTTTGAAGGAACTGGTTACTCCGGATAAATTTTACATCTGGGAATTAAAGGGCGAGATCAAGGAACAAAAGAGCGGCTTCAAGATCGGTCCAATATCCCTGGTAAGTAAAGGTCAAACCACTACGAAAGACGTGATAGATAAAATAAAAGAACTTACAGAAGATAAACATATAACCGGCATAATCTTTAAAAATCCGAATTTCTCCTGTTCTTTTGCCATACGCCAGGAAATTTATACAGCCCTGCAGGATTTTAAGAAATCCGGTAAAAAGGTTATCGTCTATGCTGACTTCCTGAGCGGTTCGCAGTACTTTTTGGCAGCAGGTGTTGCTGATGAGATCTATGTGCACAAACAGGGAAGCATCGATCTGCGCGGACTGAGCGTGAGCCTTCCATACTATAAAGACCTGCTGGATACACTGGGCATTGATATAATAAACTTCCAGAGTCATGAATTTAAAACCGCTTTCAACAGTTTCAGCGAAAATCATATGACTGACGCGGAAAAAGAGACTTATGAATATCTGCTGCAGGGGCTTTATGATGAAATAACAGCAATGATAGTAAGTGGCAGGAGAGAGAAATTAAAAGGCAGTATTAAGGATATAATTGACCAGGGACCATATCTTGATGCCAGTCGTGCTTATGATGCAGGTTTAGTTGATTATCTGATTTATGAAGATGAACTTATGGACCTGGTAAAAAAAGAATATAAGATCAAAAGCTTTACTAAGGAAAATGATACCGAAGAACTGCAGACCCAATGGCATAAACAGGATGTTGACAAAGTGGCAGTGATCTATGCCGTAGGCAATATCATCAAAGGTAAAGGAAAGCAGGGAATGATCATAGGTTCTGAGACTACTGCTAAAGCCATTCGGAAAGCCAGAGAAGATAAATCGGTAAAAGGCATAATATTACGTATAGATAGCGGTGGCGGCAGCGCTTTCGCCAGTGATGTTATCAATCGTGAAATTGAGCTGTGTAAAGAGGGAAAAAATAAAAAACCCGTAATTGCTTCCATGTCCGGGGCAGCAGCATCCGGCGGGTATTATATTGCTGCCAATGCAGATAAGATCATTGCCGAACCAGCTACCATTACCGGTTCCATCGGGGTTATCGGTGTATTCCCTTATTTTGAGAGATTATATGAGAAAATCCTTATTAACTGGGGTACGGTAAAGATCGGGGAACATGCTGATTTTGGTGTTACCCACAAAAGACCGTCACAGGATCAAATTGATCAGGTCACCAACTATATTGCCAAAAGTTACGATGACTTTATCACCATTGTAGCCAAAGGCAGAGGAATGCCCAAAGAAGAAGTGCATAAAATTGCTCAAGGTAGAGTGTGGACGGGAACTCAGGCTCTGGAAAGGGGACTGGTTGATCAACTGGGAGGCATGGACGACGCAGTTGCAGAGATGAAGATCCTTGCCGGTATTAAAGAAGAAGTAGAACTGGTTGATTTTTCCGGTTACGAAAACAAAATGGAGATTAGCTTCGATACGGAGATGTATTTCAATCGCGGGTATGACGCTGAATTACCCCAGGAAATGCAGACGTTACTGGATTGGTGGCACAATTACAAGCTTTATGAAAATGAAAAAGCACTTATGCTGATGCCAGTGAAGATCAGTGAATGATAAATTGAGATTTTAATAACCAGAAACGGGTCATTTATTGGCCCGTTTTTTATTGACATAATAGTTATATTGAATATTACCGCGTGAGAGGTAAATAGATGAAAGATATATTAACGCCAAAGAAAATTGTTGCGGAACTGGATAAATACATTGTCGGTCAGGATAAAGCGAAGCGGGCCGTTGCCATCGCTTTGCGGAACCGCTGGCGCAGAAAGCAGATCAAGGGTGAGCTCAGTAAGGAAATAATGCCGAATAATATCATTCTAATCGGACCAACAGGAGTTGGAAAAACTGAAATTGCCCGGCGCATTTCCCGCTTAACAAATGCCCCGTTCATTAAAGTGGAAGCAAGCAAATATACGGAAGTAGGCTATGTGGGGCGCGATGTGGAATCAATGGTTCGCGAACTGCTTAGTATTGCCATTAATGAAGTCCGCCAGGAAATGGCAGAGGAAGTCGCTATAATTGCATTGGAAATGGCACGTCTGCAAGTAGTGGATAAGCTTACTCCCAGGATCCCGGAAGCACCTAATGAAACTGAAGAAGAAAAGAAAGAACGTGAAGCACGCTATCTGCGGCAAAAAGATAAAATCCGTAACCTGCTGGACGAAGGTAAATTGGATGACCGTGAAATAGAAATTATACCCGAGCGTAATCCTTTTTCTCAAATCGAAGCATTTTCTAATTCGGGACTGGAAACCATTGATTTTCAGTTAGGTGACATCATCGGAGGTATTCTTCCTTTCAAGGGAAAGAAAGAACCCAAGAAATTCAAAGTCCCGGAAGCTATAAACTATTTTTATCAAACGGAATCTGAAAAGCTGGTCAATAAAGAAAAAGTGATTGAAGAAGCCAAATACCGGGTGGAGAATAACGGGATCATCTTCATTGATGAAATAGATAAGATAGCTACTCCCGAACATAAAATGGGGAACGATGTTTCCCGTAGCGGAGTACAGCGCGATCTGCTGCCTATCGTGGAAGGTTCACATGTTCCAACCAAGCATGGCATCGTTGATACATCACATATATTGTTTATTGCCTCAGGTGCTTTTTCATCCTCGAAACCTTCTGACCTGATCCCGGAATTGCAGGGTCGGTTCCCGATCAGAGAAGAATTGAACAGTCTTACTCGGGAAGATTTTCTAAAAATCCTCACATTGCCCAAAAATTCGCTGACTATTCAGTATAAGGCATTACTGGAAACTGAAAAAGTGGAGTTATCCTTCAACGATGATGCTCTGGAAGCATTGGCAGATTATACTGCTTTAGCAAATGAAAAGATGACGGATATTGGTGCCAGAAGACTGCAAACTGTGATGAACGCTCTGCTGGAAGGATTTCTGTTTGATATTCCTGATGCTAAAATTAAAAAGATCAATATAACCAGGGAACTGGTTATAGAAAAACTGGATAGAATTATCAAGAGTGTAGACCTGGCTAAATATATCCTTTAATCTATGAAATCACGCCAGACTGATCTTACCCAGGGAAATCTTTTCCGTAACCTGGCGATTCTTGCTTTGCCCATTATGGCATCAAACCTGGTGCAAACCCTTTATAACCTCACGGATGCCTTCTGGCTGGGCAAACTTGGCAGTGGAGCCAGGGATGCTGTTTCTGCAGTAGGCATCAGCTTTCCTCTCATCTTCTTTTTGCAATCATTCAGTTTTGGCTTTGTGGTATCCGGCAATTCACTGGTGGCACGTTACAAAGGTGCCCGGCAGCCGGAGATGATACATCGCGTTATCGGGCAGTATTTTATTATATTAATTGGATTTGTATTCATTTTTCTCACGGGTAGTTTACTACTGCTTGATCACATTCTTACCTGGCTGCAAACACCGGCTGAGATATTTCAAAGTACCCGCAGTTACCTTGCCATCATCATTCCTGCCCAGGCTTTTATGATGATCGTAATCAGCATCCAGAGTTTTTATCAGGGAGTGGGAGACACGGTAACACCTATGAAAATCCAGATGATTTCCGTAGGAGTGAATCTGCTCATTGATCCGCTGCTTATATTCGGCATTGCTTTTTTCCCGCGCCTGGAGATCGTTGGTGCTGCCTGGGCAACATTATTTGCCCGCATTCTGGCTGCCGTGCTGGCGCTTATTTCACTATTTCGCTCGCACAGGGAATTGCTGCCTCGTCTCAAAGATTTGTTGCCGGATAGAGAAATGCTGTCTCAGATCTTAAGAATTAGCATTCCTGCTTCCATAGGTCAATCTGTTTCAACTTTTGGATTCATCGTATTGCAGGGATTCGTAAATACTTATGGTACGCTGGTGATTTCCACTCACGTGTTGAATAACAGGATACAAAGTCTTTTTATGATGCCGGCAATGGGGATTTCCAATGCGCTTTCTGCGGTGGTAGGTCAAAATCTGGGAGCTGGTGAGATAAACCGCGTTCAGGAGAGCGTGAAAGTAGCTTTTAAATTTGCCATCGGCATTATGGCAGTAGGAGGAATTACTGTTTTCTTCTTTGGCGGCTTGATCTACAGTTTTTTCATCAGCGATCCCCTGGTGGTAAGATTAGGCGGACAGGTAATGCGCATCACCTGCTTCACATCTCTGACCTTTGGAATCTTATTCGTCTTCCTGGGAGTATTTAATGGCGCCGGATATACGAAGGCTACGATGATGATCAATATTTCGCGGCTCTGGCTGGTTCGCCTGCCACTGGTATTCCTGTTATCCGGATTATTGCTAAATGTGTCTTTTTTTCAGAATGATATTCTGCAGCCAATCTTAAAGCTATTCGCTTTCCCTTTAAGAGAAAGACCCTATTTTGCGCTCTGGTATTCCATGCTCATCAGTAATATATTTTCTGCACTCTGGGCTATCTATATTTATCGTAAAGGTAAATGGAAATATGCCAGGGTCATTTCATGATCTGTCTGAAACCTTCCCATTTGGAGTAAATTAACCGTGATAATTTATAGAAAACGTCAGTTTTCTGAAGCACCAATCACCCGGTTGAAACCTTGCGTATGGTCGCAGACCTCCGCAATGGTTGACTGGGTTGTTTGAAGCTGTGAGTTGCCACCATTGCGAAGGTCTGCGACCATACGCAAGGTAGCTTGACTGGGTTGTTTGAAGCTGTGAGTTGCCACCATTGCGAAGGTCTGCGACCATACGCAAGGTAGCTTGACCGGGTTGTTTGAAGCTGTGAGTTGCCACCATTGCGAAGGTCTGCGACCATACGCAAGGTAGCTTGACTGGTTTGTATTTTATCAGGAATTATTACAGCTAAATTATCCGGGTCAATTCTCTTGTTTCCAGATCAAAGTGAAATACACTTACACCTGCCTGCTCTAAAAGTTGACGAGCCAGTTTGTCTTCATAAGTATTTGCCACATAGATAGCCTTGATCTCTGCATTGATAAGCATTTTTGCGCATATCGAACAGGGCTGATGTGTGCAGTATAGATCAGAACCCTTCAGTGAATTTCCATTTACAGCAGATTGAATGATGGCATTCTGCTCAGCATGCACTCCCCGGCAAAGCTCATGTTTCTCTCCAGACGGAACGTTTAAACTGGCTCGCAGACAGCCGGTTTCCGAACAATGCGGTGTCATTTTGGGAGCTCCATTATAACCGGTGGATATTATTTGATTGTTGCGCACAATAAGTGCGCCAACTTTTCTGCGCAGGCAGGTGGAGCGCTTGCTGATCAGATATGCCATTTCCATAAAATAAGTGTGCCAGTCAGGTCTGTCTAAACTCATAATCACTTCCTTAAATTTATTAAGATTTATCTTCTTTTAATAATTCAGCCTGCGATTTGCGCAGATACCAGGGTTCCAGAGTTGATATCTTTTCCAGGTCATAGATAAGAGACGGATTTTCATGTAAAACGAGAGCTAGCAAAGTTTGGGCCTGCGGTATTTGCTGATGCAAAAGAGCACTGCTGAACTTTATGCCGGAGGCTTTGATCTCTGCAGCAAATCTATTTACTCCGCTCCCGGTTAAGATTACTTCCCTGTCTATCTGCTCCAAAAATTCTGCCGGTCTGGCATTACAGGGTGCTATCAGTTCTGCAATTTCTCCTGAATACATGGCAGCATATATTTCACCCATACGTGCATCCATAAAGGGTACTACCGGTAAACGGCTGCCATATAAATTATAAGCCAGTAAACGTAGTGTATTTACGGGGTATAATGGTTTTTCCGCTCCCAGGCATAATCCTTTGGCTACTGCCAGACCAATCCTGATGCCGGTAAACGAACCGGGTCCGTTGGATATGGTTATCAAATCGAGGTTTTTCAGCAGCATACCGGTCTGTTTGAAAGCTTCGTCTATCTGGGGTAATAACCTTTCACTATGCGTTATCTTAATATCAAGATAGGAGTTATATACTATCTGCGAGTCTCGGGAAACTGCTACGCTTCCCCAGGTGGAAGAAGTTTCGATGGCAAGAATATTCAATTCTTTACTCCTTTTTTCGATTCCATTATTGCCAATACTCTTACTATGTTATTTATGTCAAGCATTGAACATCTACCTGGAATGTTATTTGCTTGACAATAAATTAACGATAATCATTTAAAAATTTAAACGAAGAACTCAAAAAAAGACAAAGGGGTTTTAAATGAAAATCAGATTTATAGTAATTATTCTTTTATTATTGATTTTTACCAATCTTTCAGCTTTTGATGGAAAGAGACAAGGTTTTCTATTGGGCTTCGGCGCTGGATTTTCCAATATTTCCTTTAAGCAGGAAATCGATGGTAATGACATGGGTATGGACTATGAAAAGGAAACTGGTTTTGCAACTGATTTCAAAATAGGTTTCGCCCCTAATAATCGAGTGGAGATATATTATTCAAGTCAGGTAGCCTGGTTTAACATTACTAATGTGTATGGAGATGAAGTAACAATATCAGATGGTGTTGCCGCTATATCACTTTCCTACTTTACATCACCAAGATTAGAAACAATAGATTGGTGCCCTTCATTCTATCTTAGCGGTGGTCTCGGATTATCAGCCTGGAATACTCCATATGAAGATGGTTCCGAGGCTTGGACAGGTTCCGGATTCTTTTTCGGAGCAGGTTATGAATTTTCCAGACATTACCGGTTTAGTATGAATGTTTTTATTAATGATCCGTCAACAAGTTTTTATGATTCAACCTGGACTACAAAATCTACGGTTTTAATGTTCACATTAAGTGGTATGGCTTTCTAATATTATGCAAAAGCTATCTCATTGCTTTTTTACAATTAATAGGAGCCAGGAACACTTGCCTGCCCGGGATACATAAATAATTGACATAGGGCGAACCTGCGTGTTCGCCCTGTATTTAAGTGTCGCTTCGCGCTGATAGTATCACTCTTTACACACACACACATCCACAATTAGTCAGAAATAAATACAGGGATGAATTGAAAAAATTCTGAACTGGAAAATGTAAGTAGAATCGTGCTAAAATGAGTATTAATGCTTTTGATTAATTCCCGGTTTAGGAACCCAAACGGGGACATTATTTAAAATATGCTATTTTTCCCCGATTTTTCTTGACTTAATTTAGAGGGGAAAGCTTTAGGGCTTTGTGATTGAAGTGTAATAAAAAAAAATTGAGCGGAGGTTGCTATGCCGTATTGCAAAAATTGTGGTGAAGAAATTGACGTTGACGTTCAAGCTTGCCCATATTGTGGAGCAAAAATCGATGAATTATTAGAGGATTTTGAAGATTACGATGAAGACAATTTCCTTGATGACGACGATGATGACGACGATGAAGACTACGATGATGATGATGATGACTGGGGCAGTTACAGTGATGATGACGAGGACGAAAACTAAAATTATCTGATATTCTCTGTCAGGAATTGTTTGCTTCGTTAATAAACGGGAAAGTTCTTTATAAAGTTTGATTTTAAGCTACAGGGGTACTGCTGTAAAGCGGTTGAGAAATACCCTTTGAACCTGATCCGGATAATGCCGGCGTAGGGATATGGCATTTACTGTTTATCTTAAACGCCTTAATGGTAATATCTGTTAAGGCGTTTTTTTTGTTTTTAAAAAAGGAGTCTATATGAATTGCAAAATTTTTGTGAGTTTTCTTTGTTTGTGTGCCTTTGTAATGTTGAGTTCCGAAACAATTTCCGGCAGGATTATTGACAATAAGACACTGCAGGGTGTTCCAGGTGCCCTGATCTGGTTGCAGGATGAGGAGATTAGAGCGATTTCCGATGGAAATGGTCTTTTTGAATTAAAAAGTATCCTGCCCGGAGAATATCAGATTCATACTCGGCATATTGGATTTCAGGAACATGAGGAAACTGTCAATGTCCCTAAATATGATGTGCTGATTATTCAACTGGAAAGGAAGTCTTTTTCTATTTCCGGCATCAGTATAACAGATACCAGGGCTGAGGAGAGGAAAACACCAGTGGCAGTAACAAACATCAGTAATGAGAAGATCCGCGGTAAAATGCAGGGACAGGATCTGCCTCTAATATTAGATGAAATTCCGGGTCTCACCAGTTATTCCGAATCCGGCTCGTGTTCCGGTTATTCTTATATCAAAGTCCGGGGCTTTGACCAGAAACGTATTGGCATTATGATCAACGGTATCCCGCTTAATGATCCTGAAGATCACCAGGTTTATTGGGTTGATATGCCAGATTTTGCCGAAAGCATTCAGGATATCCAATTTCAGCACGGTGTGGGCGCTTCCAAATATAGTATTGCCTCGCTGGGTGGTTCTTTGAATATTCAAACCAGCTCTGCGCAGTCTGAAGGTCATGATGAGCTCTTTGCCCAGTTCGGTAGCTATGATTCCCGTAAATACGGTATGAAATATAATGCTCTGCTCGCTGATGACCTGAGCCTGAATATTCGCTTATCTCGCATCATCTCGGATGGTTACCGTGATAATTCCGCCTCTGAGCTTTCTTCAATCTATACCACTTTGCGTCATACGGGGGCGAAACTGGCTACCGAGTTTAATTTTTTTACCGGACATGAGATCACGCATGCAGCCTGGTATGCTTCCTGGGAAGGTTACCTGGCACAAAATCATCACCATAATCCCATCTCTTATGCCAATGAAATTGACGACTTTGAACAGCCGCATTTTGAGCTGCATAATTTCTATTCTATTGATGATGCCACCATTTTAAAAAATTCCCTGTTCTATATTAAAGGCAAAGGTTATTATGAACAGCTGAAAGATGACGCAAAGCTCAGTCAATATGGTCTGGCTGCTATATCCGATACTATTTCTGCTTCTATTATCCGTCAAAAATGGGTGGAAAAGAACCATTATGGCTGGATCACGTCTCTTTCACACCAGCACGCTCTCGGAGAGTTTGCCTGTGGCACATATCTGAGCTATTTCACCAGTAACCATTGGGGAGAGGTGGATGACGTCTTCGACCCAGTAAATATGGAGAACTTTCATGAAAATTTCGTCTATCACCGTTATCTGGGAACCAAAAAATATCTCACAGCCTATGCGAATGAGAATTTCCAGCCCCTGAAGTATCTTAATCTGCAGGCTAATATTCACTATCAGTATATTTCCTACGATTTCCGGCAGAAAGAAGCCGGTAATTTCACAGGCGAATATCTGAACGAATATGAGGTGGATTATTCCTTTTTTAACCCCCAGATCGGGCTTAACTATAATCTCAACCGGGACTGGAACTTTTTCGGAAGTGTGGCCGTTGCTCATCGGGAACCGGCTGATAATGAACTCTATGGCATCTGGGATGGTCCTGATGATCTTGGTGCAGCACCTTTATTTAAAAATGCCGAAGCACTTTATGACGAAGATGGTAATATTTGCGGCTACGACTGGAGTGATCCTCTTGTCGAACCCGAATTTGTGCTGGATTACGAAACAGGTATCGGGTATGACAGCAATTTTCTGAAATGGAGTTTAACGGCTTATTATATGGATTTCAAAAATGAGATAGTTGATTATGGCGGTTTTGATGATGATTATGGCACTTCCATCCGCGGCAATGCTGATGCCACCATTCATCGCGGTATTGAAACTCAGTTGCAGTATTACCTGCCTTTCGACCTGAGATTTTCAGGTACCTGCGCCTGGTCAGATAATTATTTCCGGAAATTTATCTACAATTTTTATGGTGAAGAAATTGACCTTACAGGTAATCAACTGGCAGGATTTCCTCAAATATCAGGTCAATTGAAACTCGCATGGGATCCGGGCATAATGGGTTGTTTTGTTCAAATGCAGCACACCGGAAAACAGTATCTCGATAATACGCAGAGCAATGAGCATATTATCAAGGCTTACACCGTCTATAATCTGGGTTGTAATCTGAAACTGGCGGAAATCATCGGTAAAACAACTATCATGCTTCAGTTACGCTTGAATAATGCTTTTAACCTGGAATACGAAACTGCCGGCTATCTGGATGATGGTGATGGTGAAGATGATTATAATGATAATTTCTATTACCCAGCCGCAGGAAGGAACTTCACTGCCGGTATCAGACTGTCTTTCTAAAAATTAAAGAGCGTCAGGATCTAAATCCTGACGCCTTTCAAGAGGACACAAAAATCTTAATTAATAGCCAATTAATCATCCTGAATCTACCGGCAAGTTTCTCAGGAATAAGACAGAAACTGCCTTCAATAATCATGCCTCTTGAGAAAAAAAATAACTTCTCTCTAAAGAAATTGAAATAAAGAATTACTTTCATATATAATCTACACTCTAAATAATTCCTTATTCAGAACCAATGAAAAATTGAAACAGAAATTTGTCAAACTAATTTGCTGGAAAGATACCTTTCCCATAACTTTATGTTTTCTCGAATATCTGTATTTTCCGGATTATTGCACTTATAATATCTAGCGCTGCCTAGAATATAACATTCCACCCGGTTTGAACTACCTGGCACTAAAGCGAACGTAGTGAGTTTGGTGCAAAGTCACCATTATCTCTGCACCAGACTCATTGCATTCGCTCTGGTGCCAGATCACTGAATAATTTTCCTTTTTATGGACACAATCTCCCATATTCCTGAAATTGAATCAATGAAAATAATTAATAGAAAAGAATGCCGGAAGTTAATTCTTCAGGCTCAGGGTTTCTGCGAAGAATTTCCTGCCGGGCAGGCTGGCATTATGTCTGTTATAAACCGGTTGGGTTACGTCCAGATTGATACCATCAATATTATTCAGCGTGCTCACCTGCACGTGCTGTGGAGCCGTCTGCCGGATTTTAAAGAAGAAGACCTTCAGGCATTACTCGTCAGACAGCAGTTGTTTGAGTACTGGACTCATGCGGCAGCCATATTGCCGATTACGGTCTTTCCGCATACTTTGCACCGGAAAAATAATTTTTCCTGGAAGGATAGTGATCTGACTTCGGAGAAATTTCTGGAACTGACCCGAAAGGTTTATGAAAGGGTTGTTCAGGAAGGTGAAACTGAGACGATACATTTTCAGGACGGCGGACAGGAAAAGAATGGAGTCTGGTTCTGGAAGCCTTCTAAAACAGCGCTGGAAACTCTTTTTCACCAGGGTAAACTTATGGTTAAGAAAAGAAGAAGTTTTCGCCGTGTTTATGACCTCACAGAACGAGTGTATCCGGCATCAGCAGTTCTGAAGATACCAGAACCTGAGGAAACTGCCTTTTACCAGATTCGTCAGGCTTTGCAGGCAAATGGTATTATGACGTTTAAAGAGATCAGCAATTATCTTTGTTTTGCCCCGGACAGTACACTTCTGACGTCTCTGCAGCAAATGGAAAAGAAGGGGGAAATTATTAAGGCCCAGGTGGAAGGTGAGGAATATTACCTCTTTAACCGGATAGAGCCGGAAAAAGATTACAAAAACAAGGTCTTTATCATTTCACCCTTTGATAACCTGACTATCAATCGTCAGCGACTGGAAAACATTTTTGCCCTGCGTTATCGCCTCGAGTGTTACGTACCGGCAGCAAAAAGGAAACTCGGATATTTCATGCTGCCACTCTTATATCAGGATGAATTCATCGGAATGCTGGATGCCAAAGCTGAACGAAAAACTAAAAGACTAATTATTCTAAAATTCATTAAATTAAGAAATTACGATAATGAACTTAAGAAATTACTTGAAGAAAGTATTGCTGAATTTGCTCTCTTTAACGGCTGCCCGGAAGTAGTCTGGATTTAACCGCCACTCATCAGGTGTAATATAACTACATCCGCACTTTCCGGAATATAAGCCTTGTCATATTCAGATTTCTTGATCAATTCCCCGTTTATTTTAATAACCAGCATCTTGAAGGTATAATTCTTTAGTTTCAACAATTCGGCAACGGTCAAACCCTCAACCCATTCTTCCGGTCGGTTATTGAGTAAAAACAATCCTTTCATTACACTTTCCTTCCTTTTCCATAAAACTTTTTTACCAGCAGTTCCACTGCCAGGTTCGCCTGCATATTGGCAACTACGCCCACGCGCGGTGCCAGAGGCTTATAACCCTTATGCACGTCTGAGATTTCATCACCAATCAGAAATAAATTACCACTTTGCCGCTGCCGTATCTCCTCATTTTTCCCAAAACCGCCAATTCCGGATGCTACGATCAAAGGTATTTCTCCCATAAACTCAGACCACATCTCAATCAGCATCTGCTTCATAGAAGCCTCATCAAAGGCTTCTATGATTATATCAACGTCTTCAAATAATTCCACCAGGTTATCTTTATCCAGCTTAACATTATGAATGTCATAATCACTAAAGGGATTTATCCTTTTTAAAGTATGCTTTAGTGCTTCTACTTTATATAAACCGATCTGCTCACGAAAATAATACTGACGATTCAGATTCGCAGCACTCACCCGGTCAAAATCGCAGATTATCAGTTTGCCAGTGCCACTGCGCGCCAGGGCAACCGCACAATTACTACCCAATCCACCCGCACCGGCAATGGCAACCTTTGCCTGAGAAAGCGCTGCTAAAACCAGTTCATCAGAATCTATAAAAAAATCTTCAAGTAACATAATCTCTCCGTATTGAGTTATCCCCGCAAAAGGCATTCTCTCTCTGTTCGTTGAATATAACTCTACTACAACCGGTTAATAAATTATCAGGAGATGAAGTCAGGCATAGATATATCACAGGTAAACAAATATTTACAGAATAATATCTGTCAGCTTCCTTTTCGGAACGTGATGCACCTGCCCGTCATCACGCCAGTACTTTATAGTATCTACACTCGCTTCCTCAATCACAACTTTTTCGACAGGTTTTCCTATCGCGATAACTAGTTCGATTTCGTACTCATCCGGAAGTGTGAGAAGTGTTTTTAAGCGAGGACGATCAACAGAACCGAACATACAGCCGCCCAGATCAAGTTCAGCTGCCCCTAAAAGAATTGATTGGGCTGCGATACCGGTGTCATGACCTACGTAAGCTTCCAGATTCTGCGGTTTAAGAATTATTATGTAAGCGGAAGGTCTTTCACCCTGAGGTGGACCATCCCAGTCAGTGAGATAGCCAGCCCATCTTAAACAGGAAAAGACCTTTATGCATTCTTCTGGTTCATTTACCAGGTAGAAACGCAAAATCTGTCGGTTGGAAGCAGAGGGTGAGAGACGTGCCAGGTTCACAAGGTCTGAAAGTATCTGCCTTGAAACAGGAAAGGATTCCTGAAAACGTCTGTAACTGCGATTTTTAGTGATTAAATCCTTAATCATATAACCTCAATCTCAGTCGCAATCTTCAATTACTTCTGATTCTTTTATTAGTTTTTTTATATCCAGATCATTACTTTGCAGTTCTTTTACGGCTGCTGCCAGATTATGCAGTGCATGCTGCAAGAGAGAAAATGAGCAGGCAAAATTGAGACGCATGAATCCTCGACCTTCTTCACCGAATTTAGTGCCATTATCCAGTCCCAGTCCGGCAGCAAAAACCAGAAAACAGAGCAGGTCTGATTGTGAGAGGTGCAATAACCTGAAATCAATCCAGGCAAGATAAGTGCCTTCCGGTGTGTAAACTTTCAGAGAGGGAATTTCAGTTCTGATGAATTTTACCAGATAATCACGGTTCGTCTGCAGATAGCCCAGCATTTCAGAAAGCCAGCGTTCTCCCTTTTCATAGGCCGCCTGGCAGGCTTCAATGGCAAATATACTGGCAGCCAGCAGATGACTGGAGGTGAAAATATCCTTCACTTTTTCACGCAGGATCTTGTTTTCAATGATGACGAACCCAATACACATACCGGAAACATTAAATGTTTTACCGGGTGATGTGCAGGTTACAGTGATGCGTGAAATATCTTCCGATAATGAGGCTATGGGGATGTGATGCGATTCGCTGAAAATCAGATCTGAGTGAATTTCATCAGATATCAGGAGTACATTATATTTCAGGCAGAGTTCAGCCATAAGGCGCAGTTCCTCTTCTTTCCAGACACGTCCAACCGGATTATGCGGGGAACAAAGTATAAAGGCAGCAATACCGGAGCGGAATTTATTTTCCATATCCTGGAAATCCGGAGTGTAATAGCCCTCGTTATTGCGCAGCGGGGAAGTCACCAGAGTTCTGCCGGATCCTGACACTGCCAGAGCAAATTGACCATACACGGGGCTATTGATCAATACTTTATCTTCTGGAGCAGTCAAGGCCTGCAGGATCAGGCATAGGGAAGTAACAACGCTGTTGCTGTTTACTATCCAATCTCTTTTAATCTGCCAGTTATTTCTATGTTTCTGCCAGTTAATGTAAGCATTATAAAACCTGTTATCTCTAAATGAATAACCATAAACGGGATGTTTCGCCCTGTTGATAATAACTTCCGTGATTTCTGGTGCAGCTGGCAGGTCCATATCGGCGACCCACATAGAAATGATATCCTCACGTTTGAAATTGACTTTGTTTAGATCCCATTTGAAGCAGCGGGTATTCCGGCGGTCAACTGTCTGATCAAAATCATACTTCATAATATTGTTTATCCTTATTATTAATAACCATCGGGATTTTGAGACTGCCAGTTCCAGGTATCTCTGCACATGGCAAAAATATCAAATTTAGCTTGCCAGCATAGCTCCTTATTTGCCAAAGCGGGGTCAGCAAACATTCTGGCAATATCACCGGCGCGTCGGGAAGTGATTTTGAAGGGGATATGAATACCGGAAGCTTTTTCAAAGGCTGCAATCACTTCCAGAACACTGTAACCTATCCCGGTTCCGAGATTGTAAATTTCGACTCCGGGGGCAGTATTCAATTTTTCCAGTGCTTTTAAGTGTCCTTTTGCCAGGTCAACCACGTGAATATAATCCCGGATACCTGTTCCATCATGAGTAGGATAATCATTACCAAAGATTTTAAGAAATGGCAGCTTGCCCACTGCTACCTGAGCAATATAAGGCAGCAGGTTATTGGGAATACCGTTAGGATCTTCACCGATCCTGCCGCTTTTATGAGCACCTATAGGATTGAAATAACGAAGCAGGGCCACATTCATCTGTGGTTGAGCCATCTGCATATCCTGTAATATTTCTTCAATCATTAATTTAGTTCTGCCATAGGGATTAGTGGGTTGCAGAGGAAATGTTTCCTTGATCGGAACCTGATGAGGATTTCCATATACCGTGGCAGAAGAAGAAAACACAATATTATCGACTTTGTGCTCAATCATTGCCGCTAACAGATTCAAAGTCCCGGTTATATTATTATGGTAATATAATAGAGGTTTGGCAACAGATTCACCAACTGCTTTCAGACCGGCAAAATGGATTACGGCATCAAAATTATTTGCAGTAAATATCTCATTCAATGCGGCTGTGTTTAAAAGGTCTTCCTCAAAGAAATTGATCTTCCTGGAGGTTAATTCTTCAACACGTTGAATGGCTGTAACTTTACTGTTACTAAGATTATCAATAACACTTACATTATAACCTTCTGCCAGTAATTCCAGGCAGGTATGGCTGCCGATATAACCGGCACCACCTGTAACTAAAACGTTCATACTTCCTCCGAAATAAGTGCCTGATGTAGTTTTTGCAGAGCCAGAAGCTCGTATTCAGATTTCACCAGCACAGATATGGTTGAATAGGAATCCGTTGCGAGGATCACAGGAATCATGTTCTCATTTAAAATTCTGCTGATTTTAGCCATAACTCCCGGCTGTCCGGTCATTCCACTTCCTACTAAGGATATTTTACTGTAAAGTTCAGTTACTTCATAATCATCTTCGATCTTTGTCAGAACTTCCTGAACCGCAGCTATTTTATTCTGTTCAATAACAAAAGAAATATGACAGTTGTCAACAGTAATAAAATCAAGGCTTAATCCGACTAATGAAAATAAAGGGAAAATCTCACTGAGCCGATTCTCCGCAGCAGTAGCAATTCTCACCAGCAGCAGGTTTGATCTGCTGGTTAATGACGTGATTAGCCGGTTCTGTTTCACTATTTTTACTAAAGTGCCTGTTTTGCCTGTAAAAGTGTTACCAATACCGATGGGAATATTACTGCCAGCCGCTATTAGCGCTGCTCGATTATTTACCACCTGCGCACCATTGCCGGTTATTTCTGCCAGTTCTTCATAGTTTATTACTTTGATAAGACGGGCATCGTTAACCTGGTGCGGATTGGCAGTAAATATGCCATCAACATCCTTATAGATTTCCAGGCTTTCTGCCTTGAGAGCTTGAGCTAAAAGGGCTGACGTTGTATCGCTGCCGCCTCTGCCAAGAGTGGTTAATTCACCGTCTGGTGTTATTCCCTGAAAACCGCAAACAACTGGGACAATGTTATTGTGAATCAGTTTCTCGATTGTACCTGTATTGATCTCTAATACCTGGGCGTCTCTAAAAAACTTATCAGTAATTATTCCTGCCTGCCAGCCCGTTACTGGCCTGGCTTTTAATCCCAAATTCTGCAACTCGGCAGAAAATAGAGAAGCACTGATCATTTCTCCACAATTTGCCAGAAAATCACTTACATCTTCACTGGTATTTTCCGGTAATAAGTTATGGAGAGTATCGGTAGAGTAAGGTTCACCAATTCTGCCCATAGCAGATACGACGACCACGGGGAAAAACCCGGCAGTAACTTTATCTTTTACAATAGTGGCAGCAGCCTGGCGATGCTCGGATGTATCCAGAGATGTGCCGCCAAATTTGAGAATCACAAGTTTCATATAATGTCTTTATCTATTAAGTATACGGCTATTTGAACGGCATTAAGGGCAGCACCCTTGCGGAGATTATTGCTCACAATCCAGAGGTTTATCCAGTCTTCACCCATAATATCCTGTCTGACACGCCCCACCAGAGTGTTATCATTACTCTCACAATCCTGAGGTGTGGGGAAGAGATTTAAGTGGTTATTATCCATGATCTGCAGGTTTTGTGTATCTGTCAGTTCCTGTCTGACTTCCGCAGGTGAAACTTTGCTCTGAAATTGAAGTAATACCGATTCCGAATGTCCATAAAATACCGGAACCCGCACGGCTGTGCCGGTTATAAGTAATGAATTGTCCTTAAGTATCTTTCTGGTTTCGTGCAGCAGCTTCATTTCTTCGGTGGTGAAACCGTTAGCTTCATAATCACCAATCTGGGGGATTACATTATAGGCAATTCTGCGGGAAAAACAACCGGAAGCTTTTTTCGGAAAAGCTGCTGTTTCTGCCTGAAGAGACATAATCCCTTTATTCCCGGCACCTGAAACTGATTGATAGGTACTGACTATAACCCTTTTTAAGCCGAATCTCTTGTGCAGTGGCGCTAGAACCTGCACCAGTTGTATTGTGGAGCAATTGGGATTGCCAATTATCTTATGATGCCGGTGAAGTTCTTCCGGATTAACTTCGGGAACCACCAGTGGCACATCATCTTTAAGACGCCAGTAGCTGCAATTATCAATTACCGTTACACCTTTTTTTACAGCCAGTGGAATCCAGTATTTACTGGCTTCTGAGCCGGCGCTGGCCAGGCAGATGTCTATACCGGAAAAAGATTCTTCACTAACCTCTTCCACCGGGAATTTATGACTTTGGCAGGTTATAATGCTTCCGGCAGAGCGTTTAGAGGCAAGCAGTTTCAAAGTATCATATTCAATGTTCTGCTCATGAATGATCTTCAGCATTTCTCTACCGACTGCGCCGGTAGCTCCCAGCAGGGCAATAACAGGTTTTCGTCTGCTCATATCTTATCGTCTTCTGCCGCGTCTTTCTTCACAATATCCATGAAACGCGCTTATGATGAAATACAGCAAATATACAGGAGCTTTTTGAATAATAAAATCAATCAGATTTTCCTCTTTTATGATAGTGTGATATACTCCACTTCCCAATAAAGCTATAAAAAACCAGGTGGTTCCGATAATAAAACCTATGCCGACGGTAATCTTGAACCTTTTTCTCAAATATCCGATGGAGACATTGCTACTGAAGCTTGCCAGGGCGATTGCGGCTGCCAGAAGGATGAGTATGAAAGCATAACTTTCTGGTATTTCAGGGAAAAGTAATTCAGTTAGAACAAAGGGAATACCCCAGGCTAACAATCCCGTAAAGATTAGTTTTATCCAGTTCATAATAGTTATATGAGGGGATGCCGAAACATCCCCCTCAATAATTACTTTTCAGCCATTTCTTCGCGAATAGCTCTTGCCAGACGGGTTACACCTTCGCAAATCTGCTCTTTAGAAGAATATGAGAAATTGATACGCAAAGTATTTTTTCCGGAACCATCACAATGGAAAACATCTCCTGTAACGAATGCAACATTATACTTTATGGCTCGCATAAAGAGCTTACCCGCATCCATCCATTCCGGCAGGTACATAAAGAGGAATAATCCTCCTTCAGGACGAGTCCAGGTGACGCCTTCGGGCATTTCTCTTTCAAAACATTCCATCATGAGTTCTTTTTTCTCTTTATACTTTCTTATGGTTTCCTTGAGATTTTCAGCAAAATAACCCTTGGATAAATACAGTGCGGCTATCTTCTGTACGAAGGCTGAGGTACATAAGTCAGCTGCCTGCTTGCCGACTACGAATTTATCAACGATGTCAGGATGAGCTATTATCCAGCCAATCCTGAATCCAGGCACAAATATTTTGGAAAATGTTCCCATCGTTATAACCTGACCATTACCATCCATCACGTAGAGTGAAGTCTGGTGCTCTCCTTCAAAGCGAAGTTCTTTATAAGGACTGTCTTCCACGATGAGAACGTCATATTCATGCGCCAGTTCAATTATTTCGCGGCGACGGAAATCGGGCATGGTTACCCCGGCAGGATTCTGGAAATCAGGAATTATATAGATGAATTTAGGTTTTTTACCCTCTGCCTTCAATTCCACTAAAACTTCTCTCAGTCTATCAGAACGCATACCGTGCTCATCAAATTTGATGCCGATCATCTTTGCTCCATATGAGTTAAAGGCACTCAATCCCCCTAGATACGAGGGTAATCCGCAAATAACTATATCTCCCGGATTAACGAATATTTTTGCCAGCAGATCAAGCCCCTGCTGACTGGCGGTGGTGATCACAAGGTTATTTACGTCAATATTAAAATCCCATCTTTTATATAGTTTCACGAGTTCTTCCCTGAGCGCAAGATCTCCCTCAGTAGCGCCATATTGCAGCGCTTTTTCAGCATCCTTATTGAGCACTTCCAAAACGATTTCCTTCAGTTGCTCCAGCGGAAATGTGTTTGAAGCAGGTAAACCTCCCGCAAAAGAGATAACCTCTGGACGATTTGTTAGTTTCAGTAACTCTCTGATCGCAGAGCGCTTCATCCCCTTAATGTTGTTTGATAGAATAACTTGCAGGTCACTGACCATGATAGCCTCCTTGTTTTTTTTTATTTTTTTTTAACTATTAATATAATGCAAAAGGTGGTATTTCTCTATCTGAGAAACCACGTTATTATAGATGGAATCACTCAATTTTACGTCAAGTTTATGTTGCTTATTTTTTTCATCATATTCTTCAATAAAAATGACTCCACTCTTCCTGACATATTGCAGCAGTTCGGTGAGTATATCAGGAATGATAAGATGTTTGAGTCCATAAAGCTCTTGTATAAAATAACTTAAATGCGATTGCAATTGCTCCAGTTCCTCTCCGGTTAGTGCTGATATAAATACACTGTCCGGATATTCAGCACGCAATTGCTTCTTTAAAAATGAGAAACCAATACCTTGAACAAGATCAACTTTATTAAAGACCAGCAGGATGTTTTTCTGGTTTATATTCAAATCTTCCAGTACTGCATTCACTGATGCCATCTGTTCAGATAACCGGGGATTGGTTATATCCACCACATGCAGAAGCAGATCTGCCGAACGCACATCCAGTAAAGTTGAATTGAAGGATTCGATCAAGTGATGCGGGATATTTTCAATAAAACCAATAGTATCTGAAATAACAAAATCCTGTTCATCAGGTAAAACAACTTTTCGTGTTTTAGAGTCCAGTGTAGCAAACAGTTGATTAGCAGTATAACGATTATCTCTGGCAAGCAGATTAAACAAGGTGGATTTTCCGGAATTAGTATAACCTACCAGAGATATATTAATAATACTATCTCTTTTCTTTCGTTTTATTTCGGCTGTTTGACGGATTTCTATAAGCTTCTTTTTGAGTATTGTTATTCTGTAGTTGATCTCACGCCGGTCAGTCTCTATCTGTTTTTCACCAGGACCTCTGAACCCAATACCACCCTGTATGCGGGAAAGATGTTTCCATTTGTTCTTAAGTCGCGAATAGGCATATTCAAGCTGTGCCAGTTCCACTTGCAATTTTGCCTGATGCGTACGGGCATGCTTGGCAAATATATCCAGTATCAATTCCGTACGGTCAACCACGTTGCAATGAGTGAGATTGGCAATATTGCGAGCCTGCGAGGGGGTTAGATCATCATTGAAGATCAAAGTGCTAACCTGCTGTTCTCGGGCATTTCTGGCTATTTCATCGATTTTACCTTTTCCCAGAAAAGTTGCCGCTACAGGCTTCTCTAGCTGCTGAAAATATCTGCCTTTCACTTTAACTCCCGCTGTTTTTGCCAGTTCGTTTAATTCATCAAAAGAATTGCCAAAACTCTCCGAACTGATTCCTTTACGCCAGATGCCTGCAATAAATACTCTGGTTCTGGGGGATTCTGTTTTGATCGTGGTAGCTCCTTAGCTTATTTGATTGTATATATATTACACTTCATAAATAAGGACTTTCTTGTTACTTTGACGCCAGAGAAGGTATTCTTCTTTTACAGTCATCTGCCACAAAGTTCTGCTGTCATCATTCTCGAAAGTAATGATATCCATAAAGTGCATCTTTCCATCTTTACCCTTAAAACTTTTACGGGGTAGCTCCACTTCGATCTGACCATTTCTGCTCAAAATCGTTATCTCATTCAAATATAAACCTTCCGTTACTTCCACTACCGCTCTTGCTTCCACTATTCCTGACGATACATCTCGAAACCTGATATTCATTACTACCTCATCTGTTTTATTAAAAACAAATACAGAAAATTAATTTTCTTTTGTCCAGTTAATTTATTACTCTTTTTATAATTGATGATAAATCTCTTCCCGGTATTGACCTATCTCTTTCAACATTTCATTAAACCAGGGCTGTGTGATATCAAAAGGTTTACCCCCACGTATTCTTCCAAATTCGATGCAGCGCATCTCTCCTTCTTTCTCATCAATGCCGATCACACCGCTCTGTCCATTCAAACCAAAGGTTACTGCCTGATCTGCTGATTTGAGAATTAATTCCAGATCCTGAGTATTCGGAGCGGCAGAACGGGCAAAATATCCACTTTTCTGCACTAGTACTTTATCTGCCTGTAACTCGTTTTTTAGTCTTTTGGCAAACCACTGTCCCGGATTGATCTCATCCAGACGCACATGATTGAAAGCATCTCGCAGAACTTCCTCGCCAGCAGCTTCCATTTCGGCTACAATGGTTTCCACTCCAGCGCCTTCCGATAAAAATATATTAACGCAGTCATTCACTTCCATCAATCTCTGGAGACGTTTGATCTCTTCCTTAAAATCAATGATCAGTTCTGGAATATAAACTGCATGAATATCCCAACGGGCTTTGCTGAGTCCCTTGATCTGAGGATAAAAAGTGCGCATCTCAAGGTTATCACGATAAAGCTTGGCTGCATAAGCCGTCAGCCAGCCACAATTCCTGCCCATTACTTCATGAATTATCAGGTGACGACTACTGGTTGTGTTCTCATTTGCAATATTGGTGAAGAACCTGGCCGTTTCCTCTGCTGCCGTCCAGGCTCCCAGAGTTTGCACAATTGGGTATATGTCATTATCAACCGTTTTTGGTAATCCCACTACGGTTAATTCATAGTTCTTGCGTTCCAGATAGCTGGCTAGCTCTGCAGCCGTTATATTTGTGTCATCACCCCCAATCGTATGTAATATTGTAATCCCATCAGCAGCAAGACGATTAGCCGCCACTTCCAGCGGATTTTCACCAGGATGAATGTAACCTCGCTTCAGGCAGTCCTTAACGTTTGACAACTTAACCCGGCTGTTACCCAGAATGCTGCCACCAAAATTATATAGAACTTCTGCCACATGCGGAAAATTCTGGCACAGATCTATCTTTTCATTGGTTAATAATCCCTGATAACCATACAGGTAGCCTATGATCTCGATATCGGGAACCTGCCTGGTGTATTGTCTCACCAGTCTCCCTATTGATGAGGATAAGCACGGCGCCAACCCTCCAGCAGTTAAAATCCCAACTTTGGGTTTAATCATCTATTTCGCCTCCGGATAATTTAATCCTAATTTTTCAACTAGCCTTTACTAATCAAGTAATTTAATTCGTCAGAGCTGATTAATTCATTCACCCAGACTAATTCCTACTCCCCGGGCAGTGTGGATCAAGGAAGCATCGGCATCCACATAATTATATTCCGCTATGGCATCTTTGATTGGCACGCTCACATAATCAGGAAATTTATAAGCTACCATTTTGCCCCATTCTTCTGCCAGCACCATTTCGAAGGCTTTTACTCCAAAGCTGGTCGCCAGTACTCTATCAAAAGCTATTGGAATGCCACCTCTCTGCAGATGCCCCAGAACGGATACTCTCACTTCTGCTTTTACGCCTTCCTGCTCCAGTTCCCAGGCAAGACGGTGTCCGGCACCACTTAAATGAAAATTGGCATATCCCGGCTGTTGCGGATTATAACCAGATACTTTTCCACCTACAGGTCGGGCTCCTTCGGCAATAACAATATTTGCAAAACTTCGTTTTCCGTCTGAACGAGGTTTCAAGCTCTTGACTATGGAATCGATATTGTATGGTATTTCCGGGATCAGGCAAACTTCCGCCCCTCCGGCAATGGCTGCATTCAAAGCAATCCAACCCGCATTTCTTCCCATTACTTCCAGGATGAATATCCTGTGATGGCTTGCCGCAGTTGTGACAAGCTTGTCAACTGCCTGAGTGGCTGTTTCCACCGCCGTCTGATATCCAAATGTCATATCCGTTGCCGAAAGATCATTGTCTATTGTCTTGGGTACTCCAATAATTTGTACCCCTTTTTCAAATAACTGCTGGGAGATCGCTTGAGATCCGTCACCACCGATATTGATCACTGCTTCGATATTCAATTCCTGCAGCCGCTGCAGCATCAGGTCCGAACGGTCTTCGGTTACCCAATTACCCTTTTCGTTTAATACAGGCCAGTTGAAGGGTCCACCCTTATTGGTTGTCCCAATGATCGTTCCTCCTAAAAAATGAATCCCGGCAACTTTTCTCTTATCAAGTTTCACCAGCCGCATTTCATCTTCCAGCAAACCGTTGAAGGCATCATAACTGCCCCAGATTTCCCAGTCACTTTCCTGCTCTGCCCGGTGTACAACTGCCCTGATTACGGCATTCAAGCCAGGGCAATCACCTCCTCCGGTTACTATCAGGCATTTTTTCTTCTGCATACCTTTATGTCCTCCCAATCAATTCTATTCAAAATTTATTGCTATCTGGGATACGGGGCGATAACTTTTGCGGTGACAGGGTGTGATACCCAATCGACCAATAATCCGAAGATGCTCAGCCGTACCATAACCCTTATTACGGGCAAAACCATATTCCGGATATATCTTATCCAGTTCAAGCATAATATTATCGCGGGTTACTTTCGCCAGTATGGAAGCAGCCGCTATGGCAGATATCCTGCCGTCTCCTTTAACCACTGCTTCTGCTTCCGTATGTTTGAGTTTTTCAGGTAATCGGTTGCCATCTATTAAGATCATACCTTTGATATTTAATTTCTGCCAGACCGTTGTCATGCCCTGCATCGTTGCTGCTAAAATATTCAATTCATCAATTTCCTGTTCTGAGATGATCACAATCTCACTGCTTAATACTGATGCCATTATTTCCGTATATAACTCACGTCGTTTCTTGTCGCTTAACTGCTTGGAATCATTTAATCCTGGCAACTCAAAACCTTTATTGACTGTTACTCCGGCTACGACCAGAGGTCCGGCAAGAGGTCCTCTTCCTGCCTCATCAATACCGGTTAGTAATTCGTATCTTTGATAATATATTCTATCTAACTCAAGCACTCGCTGCTCCGAGGACGAAAAATACCCGATTATAACACTGTCCTGCTATTTCGTATTCCTCTTCCGGTATCGGGATTTCCTGATTTACGGAAAGACGATATATGCCAAATATTTCCAGTTTGCTTTTTCTGATCATTTTTATCAGTTCCGGGATTGGATATATTTTCTGATGGTGCTGTTCATCATCTCGTCTGTAATAATCTCCTTCTTTCGTAAATAAAGTCAGCTGTGTCTCTTGTATTTTATCATCAGGTAAATAAAAACTCTGATGCACCAGAAAGGAATCCTCATTATCCTCGATATTCAGGAAACCATCAAAATTATCAAGACAGTTCTTCTCGGTGGATATATCAAAAATAAACATGCCATTAGTGCATAAACTGCTTTTCACATTAGCGAAAAGCTTTTTTACCTGAAACGGGGTCTGCAGATAATTTAAACTGTCAAAAAGCAGCAGTATTAGATCATATCTGTTGTGGGGAAGAGGTGTGAGCATATCTGCCTGATGAAAATTTGCCGCAAAAGGTTTACTCCCGGCAATGGCTATCATTTCCTCTGATATATCGGATGCTTCTACCGTAAATCTACGCTTAACAAGCCGGTTGGCAATATTACCCGTGCCACAGGCTAATTCCAGTATAATTCCCATTCCATCAGCATGACGCTGATTATATTGACTCAATATAAAATTTACCCAGTTGTCATAATCCACATGTTCCATATAATCATCATAGAACCGGGCAAAAATACTGTATGATTCCTTTATATCCATCTTCTTTACCTCTTACATAACCTCTCTGCTGCATAAGCCAAACTGTAAAGATATTTCTCGGAATTCACAGTAATAAATTTGTAATATTTTTAAAATTGTTAAAATTTGCTTGACATTAATCACCGGTATTCACACTTTGCAATTCACAGGTGAGCGGGAATAGCTCAGTGGTAGAGCGCAACCTTGCCAAGGTTGATGTCGCGAGTTCGAGTCTCGTTTCCCGCTCCAATTTTATTATAATGGCGGCATCGCCAAGTGGTAAGGCAAGGGTCTGCAAAATCCTCACCCCCGGTTCGAATCCGGGTGTCGCCTCCAAAAATTTGCCGGAGTGGTGGAATTGGTAGACACAAGGGACTTAAAATCCCTCGGGTGCAAGCTCGTGCCGGTTCAAGTCCGGCCTCTGGTACCATAAATTTGGAGTACATTAAGAATTCTTAATGTACTCCAAATAATTACACTTCCACAACCAGCACCAGGTCCCAGAGCAACTAACCCGAATCCGTATCATTATAATATCTTTCCATCAAACAGTTCAAAATCATCATCCTCTGCCATTTCCAAACTCCAGTCAGTTAAAGTCTGGGAGTACATTAAGAATTCTTAATGTACTCCAAATAATTACACTTCCACAACCTGCACCAGGTCACAAGGATACTTCTCTCTAATCCCGTCCACCAAATCCCTATCAGTCACATATCGTTCATTAAAACTGCTAAATTTATAATCCTCAGCATTCAAACAGCATCCATGCTTAACCGGATTTTGCCAGATATAATTTAAGCGTGCAAAATATGAACTCTCAAAAGTAATACAGCTGTCCCAGTAATTAAACCAAACTTTTCTACCGTGCATATTATCTCTTTTATTCAGCCAGATACTGCTGAATTGATGTATTTTCTTTATAATAAGAGTTATTTTCACAGTACTATCCAATGTATCTGCCATCAGGTGATAATGATTAGGCAAAATTACCCAGTCTTCAAGTTGCCATCCCGCATCAGTAAATCCTTTTTGCAAGCAATATAATAACTTCTCCTTCGTCACATCATCATTAAAATAAGGTTGTCTCATAAAAGTTGCCCCGGTAACGAAGTATTTGCAGTTCTGTTTAAATAAATGTGGTGGATTGTGCTGGTATTTTTTGAACTGTTCCATTGTTACCCCCTTTTGGATTATTTTGGAGTACATTAAGAATTCTTAATGTACTCCAGATAAATTCAATACTTTCGCTTCTACTGTCTGCATCAATCATATAACTTTCCCTAAACTGCAAAAATCAAAATCGTTTTCCTCATCTAATCTCCAGTCAGTTATACTTTTGGAGTACATTAAGAATTCTTAATGTACTCCAGATAAATTCAATACTTTCGCTTCTACTGTCTGCATCAACATATAACTTTCCCTAAACTGCAAAAATCAAAATCGTTTACCTCATCTAATCTCCAGTCAGTTATACTTTTGGAGTACATTAAGAATTCTTAATGTACTCCAGATAAATTCAATACTTTCGCTTGTACTGTCTGCATCAATCATTTAACTTTCCCTAAACTGCAAAAATCAAAATCGTTTTCCTCATCTAATCTCCAGTCAGTTATACTTTTGGAGTACATTAAGAATTCTTAATGTACTCCAGATAAATTCAATACTTTCGCTTCTACTGTCTGCATCAATCATATAACTTTCCCTAAACTGCAAAAATCAAAATCGTTTACCTCATCTAATCTCCAGTCAGTTATACTTTTGGAGTACATTAAGAATTCTTAATGTACTCCCAAACTAAACTCAAACTTCAAACACACCCGAAAGATTAGTATTTCCCACCTCATTAAAAGGTATGCCTGATGTGATAACAAAATTATCACCTGGCACCACAACTCCTGCCTTAAAAATTTCCTCTCTGGCAGCTGAGATCATTTCCAGTAGACTATCCACTCCCTGGGTCATTACGGGATTAATTCCCCAACTCAGGCTTAATTCGCGGCAGGTCTGGATATTCAGAGTCAGTGCTGTAACTGACATCCGCGGGTGAAATCTTGCCACCTTGCGCGCAGTGGAGCCACTCATCGTAAAGCACACAATCGCCTTACTACTGGTCCCATAAGCCAGACGGCAGGCATTTTCTGCCACGTGCAGATCCGCAGTATGAGGTTCATGTTCCTCCAGCGCATTAATGTTATATACCCGGTCGAGACTCTTTTCTACTTCCAGTGCAATCCTGGTCATAGTATTTACCACTAAAACCGGATTTTTACCGACAGCTGTTTCTTCAGACAGCATAATCGCATCCGTGCCATCCAGTATCGCATTGGCCACATCAGTAGCTTCCGAGCGCGTAGGACGCAGGTTTGACACCATGGAAACCAGCATCTGGGTGGCAGTTATAACAGGTTTGCAGGCTTGATTAGCTTTTCTGATCAGTTTTTTCTGAATAATGGGAACTTTTTCAAAAGGCACTTCCACACCCAGGTCTCCGCGAGCGATCATTATGCCATCTGCTGCTGCCAGAATTTCTTCAAAATTATCCAGCGCTTCCGGTTTCTCGATCTTGGCTATAACGGGAATATCAGCTTTTTCAGAAGAAATCAGATTTTTCACTTCGCGGATATCAGCTCCATTTCGCACAAAAGAAATTGCTATAAAATCCACTCCCATCTTTATCCCGAATCTTATATCGTCGATGTCTTTTTCATTTAGCAGTTTTATCCCTTTAGTCGTTGAAGGCAGGCTTATTCCCTTACGGCTGGAAATCATTCCTTCATTTTCCACGAGACAGATAACCTCTCTTTCACTGATCTGCTTTACGCGGAGTTCTACTATGCCGTCATTCAGTAGTATAATATCCTCCGGATGCACGCATTTGCTGAAATCAGGAAGATTAACTGTTACCCTGTCTTTTGTTCCGGCAATTACATCCTCAGTTAGAATAAATTGTTGCCCTTTTTGCAGATATACAGTGTTACCGGCAATTTCCCCGATCCTGATCTTGGGTCCGGCAATATCCTGCAGAATGCTGACCTGTGGTTTATTCTTTGTCAGTTCCCGTATTATCTCTAAAACTTTCTGATGCTCAGCATGTGTCCCATGCGAAAAATTCAAACGGGCCACGTTCATTCCTGCTTCGATCATTGCTGCAATTACTTCACGACTGTTGCTAGCCGGTCCAATTGTTGCGACAATCTTCGTTTTTTTATCCATTATTTCTCCCTGTGTTTTAAAAATATAAGCCTTTTTCATATTTCCTAACTTATTGATAAAGAATAAGTTAAATTTCTTAAAAACATCTTGACTACCTCCTAACTGACAAATTATTGTCTTAATGTCTTGCGGGACAATAAATTAAAAGGAGTCAAGATG
>JAIPGO010000036.1 GCA_021736135.1 Candidatus Cloacimonadota bacterium | reverse complement strand
AAGTTGACAGGAAAAAGTGTGGAATCGAAAATAAGAATGCACAAGAAAAAAGAAGGAAGAGGGAAATATTTCCTTTCTCTCTTCTTTCTTGATGATTTTAGCAATCTTATGGGGACATTTGGCACTAATGTAAATAGTGGCTGTTCTTTAGATAATCACAGATTTATAACTGATATGTAAGGCTCCGGATATTGCCGGAGCTTTACTTCTTTGGGAAAGAGTCTTTTTTAGCATGATATAATTAAACTCAGATCTGGTATAAATTACATTACCTGGCATCCCCCCGCTTTCTCAATAAAATTGTATAAACCCATTTTGTGCAGTACCTTACCAATAATATTCCGTCACTTTTTTCTAATCCTCTTATCTTTTATCCGTGCTATCTGTAAAATCCGCGGTTCAAATTCTTCTTTTTCGGTTCTGGCTTGTCCAGGTTAGGCTTTTGCAAAGAGTCGTATGGTTCTGAGTGCAGAGAAGTTAGAAAATGATCACTGAATATTTTTGATATTTATGATCATTTTGTAACTTTCTCTGTGCCAAAAATATACGGCTATTTGTGAAATCCTGTTGCACAAAGTGGGTTAAATCCATATTGTGCAGTAGATATTTGCAAATAGAGGTTAAACCGTAAATTTGAACGAAAAACGGGGGGAGGTTATTAAATTATATAACGGACTGGCATAATTTACAAAACCATTTATATTATATCTATCCTGATAAGGCTGGCGAAAATATTCCTGGTTTGTTATAATACTTGAACCGGCACTGGCGGGAATCAGGTTTTGAGAGCTGGTAGAATAATAGTAATTGGCGTTCACAGAATAGTATAGATCTAATTTTTCCGGGCAGTAAAATTGCCTGTTTTATGAAAAAATGAACGGCAAGACATAAATAGTTTGACGGATAAGCTCCCGAGAAGTAATTGGTAAAATTAAGTTACGGTCAAAAGACAAGGAAAGCCGGAATTAATTCCTTATTAATTTTTCCCGTATAGGGATTCAAAAAAGAAATAAAAGAGAGTATGATGTATGTTCAATAAGATTGGGCGATTAGACAGTGAAGAAGCTAAAAAACTGAAAGAATTTGTAGAGATGATATTTTCTCTGATTGAGAATGGAAAAAAGGATAAGGCTGAAAAGGAAATATTCAAAGTTGCCAATACGCCAAATTATTTTATCCGCGAACAACTTGGAATATCCCTTGCTCGCCACGAAAAGTCAGAGCTGGTTGAAGCCTTGATCGAGAAAATGATTTCTAATAAATTTTATGGAATCCGTGCCACAGCGTTATTTTTTTATTTTAACCGTTATCAGGACAGACCGGAAAAGACACTTGATATTCTGGAACAATGTTTTGAGTCAACTCCCTGGGAAGCGGAAAGCATAGTTAACGAGATGTGGCGGCACTATCCTGACCTGATGAAAGAGCGGATGAGTGAGTGGATTACATCTGAAAACGAGAACAAGCGCGCTTTATCTTTCCATGGAATGGAAAATATTGCGAACAGTGATCCGAATTTTATTATGGAATTTATCAGTAATGCCATCGATGATGATACAATTGAAGTACAGAAAAAGATCACGCACATTTTAACCCAGGTTGCGCGCAGCAACCCGATAATCGTGTTTCCATATATACGTGAATGGCTGGTGGAGTCAGATGAGAAGCGCGTGAAAACGATCTGGGTATCTATGAAGAAACTGGCAAATATTATAATTCAACGAAACCGGAATGAACAATCTCAGGAATTTGTGCTCCTGACGCAGCAGACTATAGAAGACTGGAAGAATGACGAGAACGAGAAAGTTTCATATATGGGAGAAAAGCTTTTCCGAATAATCCGGCGATAAGCTGCAAACCGTAATTCGTTATAAGCCATTGGTATAATATGAAAAAAAATTTATGGATATGGCTGGCAGCGGTTTTTTTTGCTGTCCTGCTCTGGTTACAGAATGTTTTATTATCAGAACACGAAGCAGTCATATACTTTCCCTTGCGCATAGATTCTCAGCCTGCTGATCTGGTTTTAAGCGGAAATCCCAATCCTCGCATCGGTGTTACCTTTAAAACAAAAGGGATTAATATCCTGGTATTCCAGAACCTGAAAGCCGAGTATGTGGTGCAGGGTAATCAACTGGAATATGGTGCCAATTCTCTGCATCTTTCCCTGAAGAAACTGGAATGCTCCTCGCGAATGCGTGAATACATTACCGGTTTTGAGCAGAAAGTAAAATTGATCCAGATGGATAGAATTGTCAGCGATATGAAACCAGTGGTGGTGAATTACTTAAGCAGAGAAGATGAGGAATATTTTCAAAAAAATCCCTTCTCTAAAAATTCAACCATGGTGGAAGTTAAAGGTGCATCTAAAATCCTGAATAACTTGTCAGGAATCCAAACTGAGAAAGTGAACAGGAAATTACTGCAGAATGGTGAAATGAGTGTACGCCTGTTAAGGCCTTCACCCGATATTGAGCTTCTCGAAGATAAAATCATACTCACCTTAAGCGGAGAATCGGATATTATTAAAACCATCTCACTGGTCCCGATAATCTATTCTCAAAGTGCAGGCTACTCGATCAGTCCCCAGAAAGTTACTGTTAAAGTTGCCGGAGAGTCAGCAGTTCTTGCCGGAGTTACACGTGACGATATCAGAATCGAACTGGTGGTAGGGGATAATCCTGATTTTGCATCTTTAAAATTCACTCTTCCTCCCGGCATTAAAATTCAGGA
Organism: Candidatus Cloacimonadota bacterium; assembly: GCA_021736135.1. Classification (GTDB taxonomy): domain Bacteria; phylum Cloacimonadota; class Cloacimonadia; order Cloacimonadales; family TCS61; genus JAIPGO01. The sequence continues at coordinate 33,224 of JAIPGO010000036.1, read as the reverse complement.
ATATACTCCCGAAAGAGTGCGCATTATTCATTGAGAGTATGAATTGAACTATTTTAAGATATTAGCTTTTGAAACTTCCTGCGATGATACCTCCGTTAGTGTGATAGACAGTAATTACCGCGTTTTCAGCAACTGCATCTCCAGCCAGACAAAACATGAAGAATTTGGCGGGGTTGTACCGGAATTAGCCAGTCGCCTGCATCTGCAGAATATCACCTGGCTCACTCAGCTTGCTCTGGAAAAAGCGGGTACTGACCTGGTCGGAATTGATGCCGTAGCAGTCTCCATAAATCCCGGATTGATCGGCTCTCTACTGGTGGGCGTATCCTTTGCCAAGGGGCTGGCTTATGCCATTAATAAACCGGTTATTGCCGTAAATCATATTTTGGGTCACCTTTATGCCATCAAACTCGATTATCCACATCTGGAACCACCCTATCTGGCGCTGATCGTCTCAGGTGGACATACGGAACTGGTCTATTTCAGTTCCCGTACTGAATTTGAAATAATAGGCAGAACGCGGGATGATGCGGCCGGAGAAGCATTTGACAAAGGTGCCAAACTGCTGAATCTGGGCTATCCCGGAGGTCCGGTAATAGACCGTCTGGCTCGCACAGGAGATCCGGCATTTGTGGCATTTCCCAGAGGACTTGACCGCCGGGAAAGCAATGATTTCAGTTTCAGTGGCTTGAAGACTTCCATCAGGAATTATCTTAGTGATAAAGATGGATCCTTTATCAGTGAACATTTGCAGGATATTGCTGCTTCTCTGCAGGCAGCAATTGTGGATATATTAATAAAAAAAACACTTCGCTATGCCCGGCAGCAGAGGATAGAGCGTATAGTAGTCGCTGGTGGTGTTTCGGCAAACAGCTATCTGCGTGAGCGTATGCAAAAAGATGCAGAACGGACTGGTATAGAACTTTTCCTGCCCGCTTTGCAGTACTGTATGGATAACGCAGCCATGATAGGTGCCGCAGCCATTGAGAAATATCGTCTTGGCGATTTTGCGGGACTCGATCTGAATGCGTTTTCCACAAAAGGATTAAGATTATTATGATCATTGATTATCCCGTTAAGTATATTGATAATCAGGAAGAACTGCAGCAGCTGAAGCAGGTTCTGGAAAATAGTATGGAATTTGCTCTCGATCTGGAAGCAGACGTCAATCTGCATCGTTACGGCAGAAAATTATGCCTGGCACAATTCTGGAATGGAGAGCAATGCTGGCTTCTGGATCTGCGCGTTCTGGATATTTCGTGTCTCAGGGAAATTCTGGAAGATCCTGCTGTGGTTAAAGTAATGTATGCTGCCAGCTTCGATATCAGTCTGCTGGCTGACCTGCTGAATATCCAGTTAAAAGGTCTTTTCGATATTCAAACCTGCAGCAGTCTGTTGGGTAACGGCAGACGTTCACTCAAGCATTTCATGAAGGAAATGTTTGATCTGGAACTGGAAAAGGATTTGCAGACTTCTGACTGGTATCGCCGACCGCTTACTGAAGAGCAATTAGCTTATGCAGCCACGGATGTACGTTTCCTGCTGGAAGCACGTGAATTGCAATTGGCACAACTGGAAACTGCCGATCTAATGGAAGCGGCCTTAGATGCCTTTCAAAAAGTGGAACAAAGCAGATTTCAGGAAGTAAATGATCCTTATCTGAGAGTAAGAAATGCCGCCCGTTTAACACCCTACCAAAAGATCATGCTTAAAGAACTTTTTACTGTGCGTGAACGAATTGCCGAAGCCCTGGACCTCCCTTCTTATAAAATTCTCCGTAGTTACCATCTGATCGGATTAGCTCAGAATCCGCCTCTCACCAGAGCTGACTTCGAAGAAAAGGAGCTTTTTCAGGATAAACTGAAAGATTATATAGATGAATTCCTCCTGGCTGCCGATAATGCCAGAATTTCCATTCTGGAACAGAATTCACAGATCAAAAACCAGGTGATTGAACTGCGCCGTCTGCTTCATAAGCATCCGGAACTCCCAGGAAAAGAAAGCGGTACCGAAAAACGTATTCACCGTTTTATCAGGAATTTTGCTCCCCACCATACCATCCGGAATCTGGGACGATTCAGTAGTTCCTATCTTTATATGAGCGAAGAAGAAGGTCCTGCGGTAATTTTCCGGGCAGAAATTGACGCTGGAACGGGGAAAGATAACTGCAAAACCGAATGGACTTCCCGGGAAAAAAGAGTGGCACATTTGTTCGGACATGACGGTCACATGGCTATTTTAACGGCACTTGCCTCCCGCTTATATGAGCAGCCGCTACGCCGGGGAAAAGTAATGCTGCTTTTTCAGTCTGCTTCCGGTAATGGAAAAGGTGCTCAGAAAGTCCTTAAGGATAAGCGCTTTCAACAGTTTCAGGCGGAATTTACCTTTGCGATGCACAATGTGCCCCAATATGAGAGAGGAAATATCATCCTGGTAAAAGACAGTTTCACTCCTGCTGAAACAAGCCTGGTGATTAATCTCACCGAACTCATGGAGCATCTTGCTGATGAGGAATACCGCAAGGCTATAACTGCAGCTTTTTCAAATATCCTGCTGCAGATCCCGCTGCTGGCCCCAGATGTTGAATTCACCTATCTGCAAATGGGTAAATTAACTGCCAGCGAGCGCCCCTTAAAAGCTGAGATACGCCTGAACCTGGTAGCTCTTAATGATGAAATTATGGATGGATTGCAGCAGCAGATCACTGAAAAGGTCGAATCAATATGTTATGAGTATCGGATTAAAAGTGAAATCCAGATAACTGCTTCTCTTCCGGCTGCCGTTAATGCCCCGGAAGCAGAAGAAATATTACGTTCTGCCCTTGAGAATTATGACTTTACTCTCCTCGAAAAACCTTTTTCCTGGAAAGATGATTTCGGGCATTATTCACGCATTTCCAAGGCGATCCAGTTCGGGTTCGGAACAGGTAAAAGCGAGGTGGAACTGGGTAGCAGCGATTATGATTTTCCCGATGAATTGATTTATGAGGGTGTGGAAATTCTCATTTCCATCCTGCGTCAGCTTGATATGATCTAAATACTTACAATAGATTCCTCGTATAAAGACTATAATAATAATCCTTTTTCTCCATCAATTGCTGATGTGAACCTGCTTCAATCAGCCTGCCCTGCCGGATAACGTAGAGCAGGTCTGCCTTGCGTACGGTGCTGAGGCGATGGGCAATGATTATGGTTGTTCTATTCTTCGCCAGTTCTTCCATAGCTGCCTGGATGTGCGCTTCCGATTCGGAATCCAGCGAGGAAGTGGCTTCATCAAAGATGAGTACCGGCGGATTTTTCAGAAATGCCCGGGCAATGGAGATACGCTGCTTTTGACCACCGGAAAGTTTTACACCTCTTTCTCCTACCAGAGTATCGAATTTCTCAGATAAAGTATCGATAAAATCATAGATATTAGCTTTTTTCGCTGCATCAATCAGTTCCTCCTCACTCGCAGCCGGATTCCCATAAAGTATATTTTCCCGGATCGTGGTGTCAAAAAGAAAGATATTCTGCTGCACGATGCCGATGTTTTCCCGCAAAGAGCTTTGCCTGATATCCATGATATCTCTGCCATCCAGCAATATCTGTCCCTGCTGCACTTCATAAAACCTGGGAATAAGAGACACGATAGTTGATTTTCCAGCCCCGGATTCTCCCACTAGGGCAATTGTTTTACCCGCTTCCACATCTATACTTATGTCCTGCAGTATCCAGTCTGTAGTTTCTGTGTAGCGGAAAAAGACGTTCTTCAGTTCAACTCTGCCTTTGACCTTTGCCAGCGCCACTGCTCCCGGCTTATCTTCAATATCAGGCTCGATGTCCATTATTTCAAGGAATCGCTCAAATGCCGCTGCTCCCTGCTGGAACTGCTCCACGAAATTGACCAGCCGGTTGATGGGATTCAGGATGAAATTGATATAAAGCGTGAATGCCATCAGGTCTGCCACATCTATTTTACCCCGGAACATCAGCCAGCAGCCGGCGCCTATCACAAATAGATAATAAAAATCGGTCAGAAAAGACATCCCTCCATGAAATATCGCCATCAGCTTATACATTATCTCTTTGGCTATCCGAAAATTGTCATTGACCAGCGAAAACTTGTCTATTTCTATTTCTTCATTAGCATATGATTTCACTTCCCGGATGCCCTGTACCGAATTTTCTACACTGGAATTGATGTCTGCTATGCGCTTGCGCACGGTCCGAAATCCGCTCTTCATTTTACGACCAAAGGTCAAGCCCCACAGCAGCAGTAAAGGTACCGGTATCAGGGTAAACAGCGCCAGCGTGGAATTGAACTGGAACATGGCAATAAATGAGCCTGCAATTATTAATATTGAGATCAGCAGATCTTCCGGAGCATGATGAGCTACTTCTGCGATCATATTTAGATCATTTGATATTCGGGACATGATGTGACCAGTCTTCGTATTATCAAAATAAGTGAAGGAAAGTTTCTGGATATGACTGAAAATATCTGCCCGCATGTCATATTCCATACGCACACCCAGTATATGACCCCAGCGGATGCGGATGTAATTAAAAATTGCTCTGAAAAGAAAGACCAGCAGCATTACTATCAGCGAGATGATGATCATCCGCACGTTATGGTCAGGAACATAAGTTTTCAATAAGGTCCGCGTGAGTATCGGAAAAAATATTGATAATACCGCCGATAGTATCGCCACTCCCATATCAAGCAGAAAAAGCCCGATATGTGGCTTGTAATAACCTGCAAAACGCTTCAGCATACTCTTGCTCCCTTACTTTATAATTCTCAGGATAATTCTCAAAAACCCTGTATTAAGTCAACAGTTGAATGTTTTATCAAAAATATAAGATAAACTTAGCTCTTTTATCATTTCGATAAATTATCTCAACCTGGAATCCTTACTCCATTCTTAGCTAACTCTCTGCCATTAGTAGTGATATGGATATTTGAGAAATTATGGTACTCTAATTGCAATCACAAAAGGCAGATTAATTAAAAAAATAATTGCTGGGAGGCATAAAATGAAAAAGTTAATTATCTGCCTGGTTGCATTAACGGCGTTACTGACAGTCCTGTCTGCCCGCAATCTGCCTGTTCCAGAAAATACCGGAAATCTTACACCCTCTATCCGGGAGAAGTCAAATGTTCCGTCAGCGGAAGCCAGTTACGGTAAACAGTATTTTCGTAGTAATTCCAGACACCGTTTTCAGGCTGCACCGCAGGCACTCATAAATCTGGATAATCTTTCTGCTGATGTGAAGGTCATCCCCTGGGATAAAGATTATGCTGAAATTGAGATCATGAAAATTTCCGGCACTTCCCGGGAGGAGCTGGATAATTGCGAAGTATGGTTGGATAATGCCAAGAATATAACTCTGGGGACAACTTTCAGTGATCCTCTTTCGGATGTGCTGGTGAATATTACCCTCAAAGTTCCGCGCAGTATCGAACTCGGAGCCATAAATAATCATAGAGGCGAATTGAATATCAAAAATATTGATCCCGTTCGCTTCTCTTCAAGATAATCCCCCGAAACAACGGGATCAGTTTCCCCAAACTGGTCCCGAGCTCTTTTCTCATACAGTGAGTAAAAAAAAGGTACCCGATCCCCCGGGTACCTTTTTCTTTGCACAGTAATTGCGAATACGAAATCTACCTGATCTCTTCTCAAGCATCAATATGTTCCTGACAGCTTCTGCTTAATCAGTTCGTCAGGTCAAAGCTTTGTTCAGTTACTGTTCCTTTTTTCCGCTCTAACCAAAAATTAACAAGCCCTGGTTTTTTCTAAAAAACCAGGGCTTGTTGTATTAACCTCAAAGTAAGGGCTATTTCAGCAGCAATACTTTACTCGTTTTCTGATAACCGCCACTGGTAAAACGCAGGAAATAGATACCGGTGTTCATGCCATCGGCATGCCAGTTCATAGTGTAATTACCCGCCTCTTTCCGTTCATTCATTAGCACTGTAACCTTCTGCCCTTTGATATTATAAACTTCTATCTTCACATTACCGGCAGCAGCGATTTCATAATCAATTGTTGTCACAGGGTTGAAGGGATTGGGATATATGCTATTCAACTGCGTAACTTCAGGCAAGGGATCGCTGAATGTATAACGGATCTCTTCTTGATAACCATTACAGTTCATTTCCAGAACTATACTCCCAACCATACTACTCGTCCGCTCATAAGCTATCCGCAAAATATTCCCCGAAACACCTTCTGCTGAAACCAGCGCTAGATGCCCGACATTCTCATAATAAAGACAATTACTCAAAACCTCAGCTTCATCAGTCTTCACATTCCGGAAATCTTTCACCTGATATTCCAGACTGATCAAACTGCCTTCTGCCTTAAAATAAAGATATTCATCATCATTCGTTATAGTAATGATATTTTCAAGGCTGCGTACTCCGTTTATTACTGGTAATTCCGTGATAATTTGAACCACGTATTGCAGAATATAAGCTGCATCCAAAGCTTCTATATCTCCTCCCAAATCCACGTCTGCCCGTTCCATACGCCACTCTTCCCAGGGCACAGGATCTTCAGGAATGGGATCCATATCCACCAGATACATCAGGATCAGCGAAGCATCATAACTTTCCACTTCACCATTATCGTCAATGTCACCATAAACAATTGGCTGATAATATCTTTCATAAACCCCCATATCCGGCGCAGTACCAAAATAATCATTTTCACCAATATTTAATATTACATCTCCATTATACTCAAAATAAGCTGTACCAGCATCTATGCAAGGTGATTCCAGTTGGAGATGATAATCATTCGCTTCTGCATCAACAAAAAGTGGGTCTTCATCAATATTACCTGCCTGCCAGTTAACATGACCAGCAACAAAAATTTCTATTCCCTCAATACCTCCAGCAATATCAGTAAATGCTATGGTTGTTTGACTATTCCAAAGAACTATTTCTTGTGGAGAATCATTCCAAAGAATACAATTAACCATAATTAAGTTGGCGTTAAAACTACAAAAAATTGTTTCTTGGTCTTCATTGTCTGATGAGTTTCTAGTAATGGTAGTGTTTTTAATAATGGGATTTGATGACGAAGTAAAGTACAATGCTGTGCCTCCAGACGGAGCTGAATTATTAGAAATTATTGAACTTTCAATTTGAGGATCGGAGTTAACGCAGAAAAATCCACCACCTAAATCACTACTCGAGTTTCCTACTATTATAGTATTACTTATTAAAGGATCGGAATCATTACATCTAATACCGCTACCACCTCCAGTAATAGTAAATCCAGTAAAAGTAGGTTCCAGGAGGTAACCTCCATCTTCAAATGTTACAACATCACCATTCTGATTTCCGTCAATTATGGTCTGTGATATATAACTTGAATCCTGTGTAACATAGAAAAGCGATGCAAGTGTTATTCTCTTTCCGGAGATAATTATATTTTCATAATAAGTACCAGGCTCTACTATCAGTACATCATCAGCTGTTGCCTCATCAATACTTGTCTGTATTGTCTCATACCAAATATCTTGAGTGATATTATGTACATTTGTCTCAATAGCAGTAATATAATTATATTTATATTCTGTACTACTTTGCCGCTGTTCATCATCATTGATGGTCAAACTCACACTGTAAGTTCCTGGTTCAGTATATGTCCAGGCTGGATTCTGCTCCTCACTGTCAATGCTTCCGTCATTTTGGAAATCCCACTGCCAACTCACAGGATTACCTGAAGAAAGATCAGTAAATTGTACCGCTAAAGGTGCATATCCATAGACTTCACTACTAACAAATGATGAAATTAATTCACCTGTATAATTATATTCAAATGCTCCTATATCCGGTGAAGATCCCAAAAATTCATCTCCGCCAATATAAACTAATATTTCTCCAGCATAATAAAAATAAGCAATACCCGCATCTATGCAGGGTGATCCTGGTAAAAGAGTATAATCTCCTGCTTCAGGATCAGCGAACAACGGATCTGAGTCAATACTACCCTCCAAAAAAAGAGCGTATCCATTATAATAATCATCTCCATGACATATCTCTTCAGGTCCACCTTCAATATCAGAATAAGCAGTAAAGACAAAACAAATTCCCCATCGACCAAAATAAATTTCCTGGGGAAAATTATTCCATAGAATACAATTAACAAAAAATGTGGTGGACGAATATACACTATACAATCCCCCTCCACCCAAACTACCTGAGTTATCTGTAATTGTCGCGTTCACAAAATCTGCGTGTGAATCATCACAATAAATTCCACCACCAAAACTCGCAGTGTTGCCTGCTATAGTTAATTTCTTAAATTGTGGACTTGATCCATACGAAAATATTCCTCCCCCACTATTATAAGCAACATTGTTTGTTATTGTTGTGTTTTCAAAATTTGGATTCGAATTTTGACAATTAATTCCACCACCCCATATAGACGTGTTGCCAGTTAATATCAAATCCTGAGAATTAAGATTAGATTCTTGACAACAATAAATTCCACCTCCAAAAAGTGTTGCTGAATTATTTGTAATCATCACTTCCAAAAGATGAGGACTGGCTTGCTCGCAGTAAATCCCGCCACCTTGAACTGCCGCCATATTACCTGTTATTATCACTTTGTTAATAGTAGGATGAGAATTTAAACATGAAATCCCACCCCCATTATCCGCATTACCATTGATAATAGTAAATCCTGTAAGTTCGGATTCGATATTTTCACCGCTATTAAAAGTAACAACACTGCCGTTTTGATTTCCGTCTATTATAGTTTGTGAGATATAGCTTGTGTCTTGTGTTGTATAAAACAATGAACCCAAAGTAATAACTTTGCCATTAAAATTTATATTCTCAAGATAATTTCCCGGTTCTACAAGAATTATATCCCCATTATCAGACGCATCAATTCCTTCCTGAATAGTATCATACCAGTTGTCTTGAGTTACATTATGTACATATTCCATTGGATCAATTGTGAAAGCTCCACTCAATCCCTCACCAAAATTGCCATAATAATCTGAGGCAGATACTTTTACCAAAACATTCTCCGAAAGCAATCCCGGTACTATCCAGTTGTATCCATAGAACATATCCTCTGCGGCTGGAAGACTTACGTTATACTCCACTTCATGCACATCATCAAAATAAAACTCCAGATGTACCGGTTCAGCCGGACTTTCCGCAAAATAATCCTCTGTAATTACAAATCCTATCTCTAATGTATCTCCGGGTGCAAATATCTCGCCACCAGCAGGACTACTTATCGTCACTACCGGAAAAGTGCTATCAAAAGTTAAAACTTCTGAATCAACGATCAATAAATTGGCATTGACTACAATAAACATTATCATAAATAGATAAAACACTATCCTGATCTTCATAATATTCTCCATTATAATTAACTTTCATTATTCATTAACCCGGAAAACGCTGAAAGCGCGGAATAATACAAAATATGATTTCTAAATCAAAATTTTCTGTGCAATCGACTCTCATTCTTTTCCTTCCATATTTCACACCTTGACAATTTCTCATTTTCTATCATTCACTATTCACTAATCACGGTTTTATCGCATTTTCATTTCTTCATTGTTACCATCAAAATTCAACACACATAATTCAAAATTACTCGACTGCCCTGAGGATTCGGAAACCTATGCCGCTGCTGTCATTGTTGTTAGGACCACTGCCTCCACGTTCTGCAACACGGCAGCGGTCAGCATTGCTGCTCCACCCACCACTACGCAGCACACGGATAGTACCACTATCTGGTCCCATTGGATTATTAACGGGGCTTGATTCATAATAACTACTTGAATACCAGTCATTACACCATTCAAACACATTTCCACTCATGCCATAAATTTCAAGCTGATTAGGAAGTTTAGTACTCACTTCTTGTGTCTGTCCCCCTGAATTAAAATTATACCAGGCATAATCTCCTAAATTATCCATTGTTCCACTGTATCGATTATTATCCGTCCAATTTATTCCTCCACGGGCAGCATATTCCCATTCCGCTTCCGTGGGTAATCTGTATCCACTAGCACTAAAATCACAACTCCAGTCAGACAGATTATAACATGGATATAATCCCTCCTGCTCACTTAGCGTATTGCAATATATCACAGCATCATACCAGCTAACATAATAGACCGGATAATCATTGCCAACTCCATAATTATGAGCTGGACAATAACCCATCACTGATTCATATTCACCTTGCGTTATCTCATACTGTCTAATATAAAAACTGCTTATTATCACTTCATGAACCGGTAATTCATTATCATTTCCCTCATTGAAATGGTCACCCATCTCAAATAAACCGCCTTCCACATAAGCCCATTCTTCATTATCTGTAGCAAAGCTCCAGACTTCTCCTTCCGTCTGCAAATCACCATCACTGGCAACTATCTGCCAATAATATATCGTATGATATTCCTGAATAGTTAATTCCCAGCTTTCTGTTTCAATTCCATCTGCTAATAAATGACTCTCATCCAGTTCGGGAACTTCACTGAAATATACACTGTAAACCAATTCATCTCCATCAGGATCACTACATTCCCAGGTTAAAGTAATATTCTCTGGAACTGGCAGATCAAATGCACCATTCACAGGATAAGGATTCTCCGGTAAATTCGGAGCAAAATTAGGAATTTCAAATGTACGGCAGAGGCGGAAGCCCACAGAATCGAAGTTTTCCGAGGCAAGCCTGTTGCTCCGAACTGAAACTGTACATTCGTAGGAATCACAGTTCCAGCTTCCGCCTCGTACTACTCTGTAGGTTCCGTTTAAAGGTCCATGCGGATTAGTTTGTGCACCAGTCGGATAAAGGCCAAATTTATCCCATATCCATTCCCAAACGTTGCCACTAATGTCAAATATTAATAGCTCATTCGCATCTTTTGTCCCAATCGTGTGAGTTGTGTCACCAGAGTTTCCCCCATACCAGGCGACTTGCTCAATATCATTGCTTCCACTGTAGGTATAATTATTTGTCTGATTACCACCCAGCCCAGCAAACTGCCACTCTGCTTCTGTTGGTAACCGGTTACCATTTGCTGCCCAATTGCAGGAGATATTGTCTTGATTGATATTATTAGAATTCCAGCCAGTAGGCCAGTCAGCAGGATTTGTGCCATAAGTACTATAACTGTAACAGGGGGTTAATTCTGCAATTATGCTCAGCCAGTTGCAATATTCTATGGCATTGAACCAGGATACTCTTTCCACTGGACCATTATACACTCCCGTAAAATTTGAAGGATTATTCCCCATAATTGTCTGATAATCTGACTGCGTTACTTCGTATGGACAAATGTAAAAAGATGACACCGTCACCTCAGAGGTGCCATTATTAAATGAACCACCCGCTATAAGTATTAGATTAGGTATGTAGTTATCATCCACCCGCAGCCTGATCTTATAATTATCACCAAAAGTTCCCGGATGTTCGGCTCCAAAATCCCAGGTTATCTGCTTTCCGTTTCCACTGCAGATTTCCTCCCCGACATCACCGGAAAGCATTCCACAATTTACACTCCAGTTGAGGCCCCCATCATCTGATACCTGCATAATTACCGTCATTAAATCACCATCGGCATCAGTAAGATCATAAAATACATCAATAAACTGACTTCCGTCTGTACGCTGGTTAACCATAAAATTCTCAATTACTGGCACACTGTTACACCAGATAATCCCTGCGGTTATTAACAAAAAATAAATTACTGCTCTTTTCATACTAATCCCATTATAATTATATTTTTATCACCAATCAATATCTACAAAATAATTTACGGATATTGAAAAACCATGTCAAGCACTTTAGTATATATATTTGCTATTATTCCATTTGCCTTAAACAGGCAATTCCAGAATTATTTAATCCCTATCAATATTGGCGTTAATGAAATTATACCTCTGATATCCTCCATATATCGGAACTTCTTTTAATACTTATTTATGATTTTAAATATGAATTTAACCCGATCTTCTAATTTCCGGTTACTAGGCTGTTTAACAACCAAATGTTTTTAAGAAATACCGGTGTTGTGACACAGCCCCCACTCGTTTTAAGCAGCTATATGAGTGCACCGCTTCTTTCAATATCCCTTTAACTTCTTATCTCATTCATCTATATGCCATGATAACGTTATCTATCCCCTGACATTTAATCCCAAATTCCACTTCCCCCCTAAAGACACCACCAACCCGAAAACTGCGTTTTCGCACATTATCACTGATAATGTACTCCAAATAGTAATTTATTAGTAAATTGGTACAAGAAATACTCAGGTACCCATATAACGTGGACACCGATGACATTTCATTGTTATCGGTGTTAACGTTATATGGGTGCATTAGCATTTTGCCGGGGCTTTGAAATGAGATGGAGTGAAGATGGGAAGATGAGAAAGTGCGAAATTGAGAGAAAAAGTGACTGTGATTAGTTCTGAGCGCAGCGAAGCTACCTTCATTCATAATTCATAATTCATCCCGATAGATCGGGATAAAATTATTCTCCTCACTGGCATTTTGGAATTGATTATTATTTTTTAACTTAGAAATAGCTATGTAGTATTGCAACATAGAACAGGATTTTTTTTGTTGCCGGATTTTTGTGGTCCGGTTACTTTATGGATGTAAGTTTTAACAGGAGGAGCTTTATGAAAGCTTATAGCAGAACGAGGGAAGATGTTTACGATACCTTTCCTCTTCAGGAAGCGCCAAAGATCTATTTTATGAAACGTAATATGGATATTCATGGGCGCGTTGGCGATACTGTTTACCGGCATAAGCGGAACGGGGAATTATACTACTATCCTTATGTATTTAAACCAAGATATGCGCCGACTGTCCTGAGCCGGAGAAGTGAATGTCTGTTCCGGGAGGCGGATAAATTTACCAATTCATCCCGACCCGGTTATAAGGTGATCATAAGTAAGATGTTCTATTACACGCCGTATTTTGTATATCCCGGGGATTATAAATTCAGTTGCAATACTTTCCTGAAGCTGCGCAAAAAGGGCGAATATAATCTGCAGATCGATGAGGGATTGAAGCTGAAGCTGCGGCTAGCGCCGCGCACTAAACTGGAAATAAGTTTTGAGACTGCCGGAGAGCATACCGTGAAATGCTGGAAAAATGAGTTTCTTTACTGCGAACGCCAGATCAATGTGCTCAATGCTGAAGAAGACCTGGAAGCGGTTTATGCCCAGTGGTTTGCTGAACATTTATGGGAAATACTTGCCCTGCCGGAGCCACAGTATGCACCGCTGGAAAAATATTTCCGCTGTGTAATGCCACCGAACTGGATGCTGACCTGGACCGGTAAATGTGAAGGAGCGGTGCTGTATAGTACACGGAAATCATATCTGGATTTAGGGGTGGCGCGCTATGATTATATGTATGTCCGCAGATACGGAAGTTTTCAAGGGAACAGCCAGAGCGAGTATTTCAGTAAAGTACAACCGCGAGTCATGAGTTGCTGGAAAGCTGCCGGCAGGGAATTTCATGCTGCATGGGAAAAATATCATATCCGCTGGTTTGACAGCAATTACCGGAAATTTATGAAGCGGACGCAAATCCATAATTTCTGGTCGCATTTGGTCTTTCGAGCGGCAAAAAAACTGGGCTTTGACCTGGAAACATTGAGCGTGGAAAACTGGTTGCCGGGCGTGGAAACTATTGGGGAGCTGTTATTAACAGCGAAAATGGGGCATTATGGATTAAAGCCGGAAGAATTGAATGTAAGGATTTTTTAACCGCGGAAGAAGAGGTTTTTAACAACAAGCAAAACGAAAAGAAGAGAAGATTTTCAACCGCGGATCACGCGGATTAAACGGATAAGAGAAGAAAGGAAAGAAATTAGAATTTAAATTTCGAGTATCTGATTTCTGGTTTCGTGTCTCGGTTTTCGGATTTCGAGTCACGAATTACGAAATTATCCTCTCTTCGGTAATGATCAGATCCATTCTCTGGTCATGTTTTTCTGCCGGGATCTGCTTCACTATCTGCATTTCAAAAGCAACTCCGATACGCAGCGAAATGCTTTCATTGAGAAACCGGTCATAGAAACCACCTCCATAGCCTAAACGGTTGCGATCTTCGCCAAATGCAACGCCGGGGACGATGATAACGTCAGGTGAACCCAGATGCAGCGGACTGGTCGTGTATGGCTCATGCAGTCCCAGATGCGTTTCTTCTAATTGTCCAAAGGTTATGATGTAGTAATTATCTAATTCATGGGTTTCAAAGTTAGCACGGGGCATGATCACTTTCTTACCTTTTTCCCAGAGCCATTCGATAAAGGGGCGAATATCAACTTCATTATTAATGGGATAATAGACGTGAATGCGTTCAGCTTTCAGGATTTGAGGTAATTCCAGCAGTCTGGCGATGATCTTCTTACTTTTCAGGTTGACTTCTTTTTCAGAAAGCGCTTTGCGCTTTTCCAATAATTCTTTTCTGATACTCTTTTTCATATTCACAACCTTATAAATTTTCTGCTATTGCCATACACAATTTAACTAGATTACGGTAATCTGCCAGTGAAATATGGCAATTGTGGCTGTGCGCAAAACGAACCGGTACTCCGAGTACGATGGTGGGAATGCCATGGTTTGCCGTATGGATCTGCCGTCCGTCTGTACCACCACGCTTTCTAACGGTCACCTGAACCGGGATATCGTGAGTATGGGCGATTTTTCTGATCTGGCTGCTGAGCTTGTGAGGTACGATCATCGTGGGATCGAAAAGTCTCAGATGCACACCTTTGCCGACGCAGGTTTGAGCATTTCCGGGAATGCCGGGAATATCATCTGCCGGTGCGCCTTCCAGAACTATGCATACATCAGCATCGGTATATCCTGCCACGGCAGTTGCGCCGCGGGTGCCAACTTCTTCCTGTACGCTGCCGCAAAGATATATCGTATTTTTCAGTTTTATGTCTTTGATAAGTAAACCTGTTTCCACGAGTGCAGCCACGCCAGCTCTATCGTCAAATGCCTTACTGAAAAGACGGTCGCTGCTGGGTACGTGATGAAACCGGCAAACTGGAATAACGGGAGCGCCCAGTTCGATACCGAAGGCTGAAAGAACTTTTTCGGAACTGCTGGCGCCAATATCAATGAACATGGCGTCGATATTAGGTCCGGTATTGGTGCCCGTTTGAAAATGCACTGGTACGGAGCCGATTATTCCGGGGATACGTTCTCCATTTTTATTAATTATATCCACAGGAGACGAGAGGAGAGTGTTGGCATCCCAGCCGCCGATACTCTGGATTTGCAAAAATCCTTGAGGTAAAATATCCGATACAATGAATCCGATCTCATCCTGATGCGCAATAAAGAGAATTTTTTTCCCTTCAGCGCTGCCCTGCTTTATAAAAGTTATGTTACCCATCCGGTCTGTAGTGTAATCCATTCCAGTTAATGTATCTTGCATAATTTTAGTAACAGAGCTTTCATGCCCTGAAATTCCTGCTGCCAGGGTTAAATCCTTTAATAATTTTAAACTATCCATATCTTCTCCTGTAATTTGTTACATCCTAAATCATTCTGCCAGAAGTCAAGAAAAATGAAATATTAAGACCGGTTCGATTTTTTGAATCGGTTCAAATTCTGCTCTCATAGTCAATTACATATCAATCAAACACGTATCCATCCAGGAATTATTTGTGTTGATAGACAGTCCGGATGCAAATTCTTAAAAATTCCAGAGGCTTTTTTTTCAACAAAAAGATTATCAGGTCTGTCTGTATATCACATTTTTATTTTCTTCAGCAATTTATTAATATCCTCGATGTCCACAAATTCAGGGTCATAATCTTCACCCAGCCATTCACGTAGATTGTCTTCTTCTTCAACAATATCTTCACCATTTAACATTTCCATTATTTCATAATAACCGCCAACTCCACCGCAATCTTCGGGTGGACAGGCACGCGAAGCTTTCTGACAAACGGGATTTTTGATTTCCGGGTCGTCCGGCAGAACTTTACTGACGCTGATTTCATGCAGCCAGGAATCTCCGAAATCATATTCGTATTTGATTTTGTCTTTGGGAGCATTTAAAAACGCAGCAATCGGAGTGGTGCGTGATGGCATTCTTTTAAATCTGGAGAACATCATTGCCTCGTCAGCTTCGTTATCTATCATTATATCACCTTTCATGAATTGATATAAATGATAATTTTCCCAGCCCATGGCAATTTGAATTATTAAATGCAGTTTATCAAAGGAGAGCGTGTTACGAACCAGTATATTACGTGAGATCATGGGACGAATGTCCGCCATCTTGATGCGCAGAACCAGTAATTGCGGTAAATAAGTCTCTTTTTTTGGCATTTTGTACCTCTCAGCTTTTTTTCAAGAACTGGAAATGATTATAATTATGTCAAGAGAGTCGTGAGAAGGAGAAATTAAGAAACTGTGAAACTCTTCCTTCACTGTGTTCAGGAGTGAAGGAAGGAAGGGATGAAAGGGAGAAAGGGCGAAGGGGCGATGTTATTTTACTCTGTGTCTCTGGCTGCCGTATTTTAGCCTCTTGCGAAGGATGATGGTGAGAAGGTTATTCATTACTTATTAATCATTTAATCCCAGTTTTGCTTCTAGTACTTTAACTTTATCGCGAAGTTCTTTTAAGCGGAATTCTCTGCCGACAAATACTCTGTTGAAATCTTCCAGTTGTTTATTTTTTTCTTCCAGTTCACGAGTGCGTTCCTGAACCAGTTCTTCCAGATGGTCACGGTGTTTTTGCAATTCTTCTTCCACCCCTTTACGGATAGTGATATCCCGAGCAATGCTGAGAATGGCGAGTTCCCCTTTATAAGTAACGAGGCTGGAGCTGATCTCTACTGGGAAAACAGTGCCGTCTTTTTTCATATGCTGAGTTTCAAAGACCTGTATGGTGTCAGAAGTGATATTTGCAATTAATCCCTTAATTGCTTCAGGGGATATCTGGCGATCGATATCCGCAGGTCCCAGGTTCAGGAATTCCTCTCTGGAATAGCCAAAGACCTGCAGGGCGGTTTTATTAACTTCCAGAAATTTACCGTCGAAGTTGATGACGAAAGCCGTATCGTTCATACTGTCTATTAGCTGTTTGTATTCCCTTTCCTGCTGCCGGGATTTCGTGATATCACGAACCACGCCAAAAATGCCCTTGAATTTATTTTCCCGGAAACTAGTGGAAATACTTAATTCCCCGATGGATAAAGAACCATCCTTATTGATGAACTCGAGTTCAAACGGGATCCTGTTCTGAGCAGGACTTTCTTTTGCCTGCTGAAAATATTTATTAATTACTTCTCGGCTTTGAGGAGTGAGAATTTCCAGCACACTCTTTCCCTGTATCTCTTCATGAGTATAACCAAAAAGATCAATACGGCAGTTAAGCAAGTCAAAACATCCCTTTTCATCGAGAGAAAAAATCAGGTCATTCACGCTTTCACAGAGAGTCCGGTATTTATATTCCATAATTTCCAGATCATGAGCTTTCTTTTCCAGTTTATGAACCAGTCGCTGACTGTAAAGCTGGAAAATCTCAGATTCATCAACCGATTCTGTCTCCTGGAGCTTGTTAATTTCTCCTGTACTGAGTATATTCTGGATTTCCTGAACTATCTTAACCGGATCCAGAGGTTTACGGAGAAAGAGATCAGCCCCCAGCTTTAAGGCAAATTCTTCGTCTTCCCGGTCAGTATAAGTAGCGGTATAAAAAATGAAGGGAATATGCCTCAATTGCTTATCTTTTTTAACCTCACGGCAAAATTGATAGCCGTCCATCTCCGGCATCAATATATCGGAAATGATCAAATCGCTTGCCTCCTGGCGGAGTTTGATGAGTGCTTCAGCTCCATTTGAAGCAGTAACTGTAACGAAGCCTTTCCCTTGTAATATGTATTGCAGCAGATAAAGACTTTCGCTATTGTCATCAACAATTAAAATTTTCATTTTTTTTCCTCGCAAGCATACTTATTGGAGCATACTTATATTGAAAGCTGGTTAATTAAAGTCAAGTTAAAAGAAAATAAACTGGCATCCCCCCGAAATTTTTAAATATCTCTCCTGTTGTAGAGTTTCATTTCCCTGAAAGGGATAAATTTGTATAGCGTATGGTTGGATCGGTACTCCGAGACTACCATACGAATGAAGCATCCCCCCACCCCATCGGCGCGCAGCGCCGATGGGGTGGGAGGCGTTTCATTTTTTACATAAGGTAGCACCTGCGGTGCAAACTTGCGCTATACAAATTTATCCCGTACCGGGAATTATAAGAGATAAATCCTAAATATTACTTTATTAAATATGAAGTTACCTCATATCCTGAATAATAAAACGGGGGAATGCCTGAAAAGAAAATAAACTTCCTTAACTGTCCGGAGTGGATACATTGATCTGCCCCAGGTATAATTTTTATTGGGATAAACCTGTGGGTTGACCCTTAAAACTCAAAGACCTCGGGCATAAAAGATATCCAGTACAACCAGGCTTAATCCACTGAAATCGTCAAGATTACCGAAAGCATCTTCCAGACCGGCTACCAGGGCATTAATATAGTTCCTTTGCAGTTTTAATAGCAGCAATTTGCCATTACTTTCGCGGTCTCCGGTAAAGTTGAAAAATCCCAGGAACAAGGGTACATGTGACAGGACTGATTTCATATTGCTGGTTTCGATAATCGTGGCTTCTTCAATCCCGTACTCAATAAATATTTCTCCGATTTCGTCCATTATCTCAGGATCGTGCACCAGCAGTAGCATCAGCTTATCTTTGCCGTGACTGCTTATTGCCAGAGTATCAGGCCCATTCCTCAAGAAGGCATCCAGCAGACCAATCTTACTATCCTGGGCAAAGAGGCTATCTTCAATTCCCGGTTCTTTCAAGATCCTGGAAACCATTGCCAGCAGTTGCAGATGCCCGCTGCGGCTTTCCACCGGACCCACGATGATAACGAATATCCTCACTTTTTTATGGTCCATTGCGTCAAAATCCACACCTTTCCTGGCGATGGCAATTCCGACCACGAAATCATCCAGTCCACTGATCTGGCAGTGAGGAATAGCAATGCCTTTCCCAAAACCGGTACTGCCCTGGTTTTCCCTTTTTTTCAAAGCTGCCAGTATATCCGCATCAGGTATATCTTTTAAAATGCTGTTATGTTTAACAAGCTTTACCAGTTCATTTAAAGCACTTTCCTTGTTTTTTGCCTGAAAATCTGTGGTACAGCATTCCAGTCTAACTACTTCTTCCAATTGCATATTATCTTCTCCTCAGATTTTTCTTGATTGCAATCTTTGCCAGGGGTGGACCCAGAAGCTCATTAAAAAACACGCTCATCAGCACGATATTGATCATTTCGGTGATCTGGAGCTGTATTTCCGGCGAAGCCGCTTTCACCATACTGCTTCCCTGAACGAATAACACCAGTCCGATGGCAACTCCCGCCTGGGGCAATAATGCCAGACCCAGCCAGTTGCTGATGCGGTTTGGCAGGCGCAGCATATGACCAGTGGCAAACACGCCGCCATACTTGCCGATAGCACGCATAATGATGAATACAAGCCCTGCCAGCAGGGCATAACCGGATGTGAAAATCTTCAGGTCAAGTTCCGTACCGGCAATGGTGAAAAACAGGGCGTATAAGGGCGGCGTTAATGGCTGTAAAGCATTCAGGATACGGATGTTCTTCCGGCTCAGGTTTACCAGCAGCATGCCTATGGTCATATTAGAAATCAAGGGAGATAAATGCAGACTCAAACAGATAGAGGTGGTCAGAAATATGATACCCAGGGTAATAATTTTCATTTCTCCCAGATTGTGACTTTTGCGGGTGCTGTAATGAATAAGCAGTCCACCGACAGCTCCGCTTAATAAAGAGAAGAATATCTCCTTGAAAGCGTTAAAGATGCCTTCCAGCAGGTTAACTTCCAGACCGGAAATTACCGAACCGGAAATAGCAAAAACTATTGAAAAGAGAATGACCGTACCAGCATCATCGAGAGCAACTATACCATATAAATAATCAACGAATTCCCCTTTTGCCCGAAGTTTTTCTACTATAACCACTGTGGCTGCCGGTGCCGTTGCTGCACCTATTGTACCCAAAAGAAAAGATACATAAGTAGATAAACCCAAGATAATCAAACCAATTGAGATCATAAAAAACGTCAGGAACATCTGCACAAGCGTTAGAAGGATGACTCGTTTACCGTAAAGTCGAAGTTTGGCAAAAGAGAATTCGCAACCTATGATCACGGCAATGAAAGAAAGAGTGATCTCACTCAAAATATTGAGCTGCTGCAGGTTTTCATGATGGATAAGATTTAATCCCGCTTCACCTAAAAGAATACCGGCAAAAATGTAACCCGTGATTGCCGGCAGCTTGATACGTTCCGAAAGCTGTCCCAGAATGAATCCCATAATCAGCAGCAAACCTGCTGAAAATATGATGTGATGTGCAAAACCTACTCTTAACAATTCCAGTATATGAGCCATATTTCTCTTTCTTACTTTTTTTACACTAACGCTACTAACTCAGATAATCGTCAATTAATTTCTCTTTACACGCTGTCTGACTTGAGACATTTCATTCAGGCAATAGAAAAATTCTGCACTCTTTAGCAAGGCTTAAGGTGGTGATTTATGGTGGCAATATGAAAAAGTCCGATTATTTCTCCCCGAAATATTTCAGGTTCCAGATTTCCGGTTCGGGAGTTTTCACTGAAAGAGTACCCAGATCGGTGAGCAGTTCCTTAAAAACACCCGTTTTCATAAAGTTCCAGGCATCTTCCTTTGTTTTCCAGGTGCCAATAGCAAGGGCAACGGCTTCTTCTTTATTAACCAGAAACTGCATACGAATGAACCCCGGTTGTTTACGAGCTAAGCTCATAACAACGCTATTCCATACTTCGCAAGCCTGTTCAAAATACTCCGCTTTGAAATAATAACGCATGGTGGCAGTGTACATAAGTTCTTCCTTTTTCTGTTCGCAACAAAATATTGAGGGAAAGATGGAACCAGTCCATCTTTCCCGGTATTATTTAATCGAAAGTGATAAGTATATCTCCTTTCGCGACTGGATCGCCGACATCAACCTTAATTTCTTTCACATTGCCATCAAATCTGGCATCAAGACTATTGAACATTTTCATTGCTTCCAGAACCAGAAGCGGGTCCCCTTTTTTTATAACATCACCGGTTTTAACCTTGATCTCGTTGATCATACCGGGAATGGGTGCCATTAAGACTTTCGCCTCTGCGGCAGCATCCGATTTAGAGGTGGGGGCATTTGGTCTGCGAAAGGCGGCTCCACCTTTGGCATTAGGATCTGCAACTTCCACGTGGAAATGCTCACCATCGATGTATACATCAAAAGGACGTGCATTGGCAGCGGGAGCTTTGGCTGCTGCGGAAAGTTCACCGGAAAGCGCTTTACGAATGAGTTCATCTTCCTTTTGCACTTCTTCCATTGTTTTAGGTTTCACGTCCTCAGGTAGTTCTGCAAGGCCGTATTTCCATTTGAGAAAGCGTTTACCGGTAACGGGATAAAGTGCCGCGATCAGTTCATCATCAATGCCTTTTGCCAGGTCTTTTACTTGCTGATGCACTTCTGCCAGTTCAGGCGCCAGTTCATCACCAGGACGGATAGTAATGGGAGTTTCACCGCGAGAATAGCCTTTTAAAGCTTTCTTGCGGACTTCCGGATCAATGGGCAGGGTCGTGCGGCCATACAGCCCGAAACATAGGTCTTTCACCTGGTCGGTGATCTGTGAATATTCTTCATCTTTATCAAAAAGTACGTTATTAACCGTCTGGATCCCGACGATCTGACTGGTTGGCGTTACCAGGGGCACCTGTCCCAGGTCTTTGCGGACTTTTGGCAGTTCTTTAAAAACGTCATCCAGACGATCAAGCTGATCCATCTGGCGCAACTGGTTAACCAGATTACTCAGCATACCACCGGGTGTCTGATGTAGAATTACGTTAGTATCAATGATCGAGAATTTCGTTGTATTGGCGAATTGGCGGTATTTCGGGATAACTTTCTCCATTTCTTTACCAATAGCAGCCAGTTTCTGCACATCAAAACCGGAATCACGGTTTGTACCGAGAAGTGAGATCACAATGGGTTCCACTGCGGGATGCGATGTGCGGTAAGCGTAAGGAGCCAGACAGGTATCAACAATGTCTACACCTGCTTCGATTGCTTTGAAAATTGCCAGGTCACCCATGCCGGAAGTGAAATGGGTATGCAGATGAATTGGTATGGCAGTCTGCAGTTTCAGAGCACGCACCAGGTTATAGGCATCATAAGGTGCCACCAGACCTGCCATATCTTTGATGCAGATAGAATCCACGCCAAAATCTTCCAGCTCTTTTGCCTTATTCAAGTAATATTCAATGTTATATGTTTCTCCGCCCATCCGCATTTCCGTAAGCGAATAGCAGATCGTGCCCTGGAAGTGTTTGCCGTTTTTCTTTATGACTTTTGCGGCAGCTTCGAAATTGCGGAAATCGTTAAGCGCATCAAAGCAGCGGAAAATGTCTATGCCGTTATCGCAGGCACACTGCACGAATGCTTCCACCACGTCATCAGCATAATTGCGATAACCCACCAGGTTCTGTCCACGCAGCAGCATGGAGAAAGGTGTTTTCCGAATATGTTTTTTTAATGTACGGATGCGTTCCCAGGGATCCTCTGCCAGGTAGCGGTGCATTGTGTCAAAAGTTGCACCACCCCACATTTCCATTGAATAGAAGCCAATGGCATCCATCATTTCGGCAACCGGGAGCATATCTTCGGTTCTACCGCGGGTGGCAAATAGCGACTGATGTCCGTCGCGAAAAGACAGATCCTGTATTTTGATTGGATTAACTGCCTGAGGACGGTCAGCTTCATAGCGCATATCCGTCATTTCCAGAATTCCATGTTTATCGTATTGCATTAATATTACCCTCCGTATTTAACGTCTAAAATTGCGCATCTGCACAAGATAGCTGTTATTCATTGTTATTTCACGACCGCTGCGTGCCCAGAGAGCGGTTCCGGTTTCCTTAACTGCTTCTTCCGCCTGCAGATAAGCTAAAACGGCAGCGATTGCGGCTTTTTTCTTATTATTATTTTCCACTTCGTCTCCTACATGGGGATATTCCCGTGTTTTTTGGGTGGTAGAGATTCTCTTTTCCGGCTGAGCACTTCCAAGGCATCAATCAGGCGCATCCTGCTTTCTGAGGGCGCAATTACGGCATCCACATACCCATGCTGCGCAGCAATATAGGGATTACTGAATTTTTCTTCATATTCTTCGATCTTCTCTTTACGGGTCTGTTCCGGGTCTGCAGAAACCTTCATCGCCTGACGATAACTGCCAATAATATTCACTGCCCCCTGCGCGCCCATCACGGCAATTTCTGCCGAGGGCCAGGCGAATACCATGTCAGCTCCCAGATGACGGGAGTTCATGGCAATATAGCTGCCTCCATAGTTTTTACGTGTAACCAGCGTCAGCTTGGGAACTGTTGCTTCCGAATAACTCCAGAGCAGTTTAGCGCCATGCCGAATGATACCGCCCCATTCCTGATGCGTACCAGGCAGATAGCCGGGAACATCCACAAAAGTGATCATCGGAATATTGAAGGCATCACAGAAACGAATAAATCTGGAAATCTTGTCAGAAGCATCGATATCGAGACAGCCGGCAAGAATCGTTGGCTGATTAGCAATGATACCCACACTGCGTCCATTCAAGCGTGCAAAACCGATAACAGCATTTTCCGCATAATAGGCATGCGGCTCAAAGAATTCCCCCCCATCCACAATAGCGGTGATCACATCTTTCATATCATAAGCCTGTTTGGCATTATCGGGAATTATTGTATCCAGTTCCGGGCAGAGGCGCTCCGGATCGTCACCTGTATTTAAAAATGGAGGATCTTCCAGATTATTGCCGGGCAGGTAGCTGAGAAGGATTTTGATCTGTTCAATGGCATCAGCATCAGATTCGCAGGCAAAATGTGCCACGCCTGATTTGCTGTTATGCGTCATTGCACCGCCTAATTCTTCGAAAGTAGTCTTTTCGCCTGTAACCGTTTCGATAACCTGCGGTCCTGTGATAAACATATAACTGGTATTTTTTACCATAAACACGAAATCAGTCATGGCGGGTGAATATACGGCACCGCCGGCAGTAGGACCCATGATCGCAGAAATCTGGGGAATTACGCCGGAAGACCGGGAATTTCGAAAAAATATCTCCCCGTAACCTTTGAGCGCATCGACTCCTTCTTCCACACGTGCTCCACCGGAATCATTAAAGCCAACAACGGGAACTCCGCTTTTTGCTGCCATATCCATGATCTTACATATCTTGGCAGCATGCATTTCACCCAGCGAACCACCTCGAGAAGTGAAATCCTGAGAAAAAGCAAAAAGCGGTCGACCCTCTACAAGACCATGTCCGGTAACTACTCCATCGGAAGCAATATCCGCTTCCGGCATATCAAAATTAGTGGAACGATGATGTACGAACATATCGATCTCACGAAAAGTTCCTTTATCAAATAAAAGGTCAAGGCGTTCACGAGCTGAAAGTTTACCACTGTCGTGCTGTTTTTGCAGACGCTTTTCGCCGCCCATCTCCAGCACCTTAGCTTCCTTCTGTCGCAATTGAGCCAATCTGTCGGATACTTTCATAAGCACTCCTGTTATTATTATTATCTAATAATTACACCCTTTACGAGATAGCTTTAGTGTAAAGTAAAATTTTATTAATTAAGCCTGAACTGCTTCTCTAAAAGCCTTTCTGTAAATCGTTACTCTATTGATTCCATCTTGCTTATAATTGAGACTGTTCACTTTCAATTACCACTTTTCAATAACTTTTAGTGAATTATATTAATAACATTGCTCCTTTAGTGTTTTCTTGACAAATACTGCTCAAGTTGATGCCATTTATAAAGCATCAAGAAAGGTGTCTCTGGTTTTTTTCTTTTCCCTGTATGTGATATTTATTCTACAAATAGATAAGTCCTACGGACTAAATAATATTCCCAGAATTTCCCCGAAAAATTATTTTTGTCAACTCTCCTTAACTGAGATTAAGGACAATTAAGTTGCACTTTTTCTTCCTGATTTTTATATTAAGCTTATGTGATATATATTTAGATTGAATAGTCTCTTATAATTGGATGACCTCCGTAATAGTGGCACCTGCCTTACGTCTCAATTCGATAGGCAGTGAAACGGTTCTATTTTAACCCATATTGTGCAGTAGAAATTTGTGAATAGCAGTAAGATTTTGGCACAGAGAGAGTTAGATAATTTTCATAAATATAAAAATAATATTCATAAAAATTCTCTAACTCTTCTGTACTCATCCCGATATGCATCGGGACTACTCTTCATCAAATCCTACTGCACAAAATGGGTTTATTACTTCCCAATCCTGAGAAAGAATACTCTTGCTGTGTGAGTGGGATTTTATAAATTTGATTTATTATGGAGGTAAGTATGGAAGAGTATAAAGAAGAGCTGGTGCGGGATGGGTATTATCACCTTTATAACCATGCAGCACAGGGTGTAAAATTATTCTTAGACGAGGAAGATTATAATTTTTATCTGGGTAAATTGAATACTGCCATCGAGGGTTCCAGGCTGAAATTATGCTGCTGGTGTTTAGTGGAAGACCAATTCCATTTTCTGATCCAGCAAAAGGGAAAAGTTCCCGCTGATGAGATATTTAATGAACTTAATGCTAAATATGCAACGTATTATATGCACAGGTATAAGAAAATGGGAAAAGTGTTCCGGACTGGTTTGCAGTTCGAGAAAATTGAGGGCGAAGATAACCTGTTGCAGCTATGCCTGAATATTCACATTAAAACCGGAGCAGTGGGGATCGGTGCCAAAACGCAAAGCAGGGGTTTTTCCGATTACTGGGTGTGGGTGCTGGATAATGAATTGCAGATGCGCGATGAAATGTTTAATCTGAGTAAGGAAGAATATAGAGAATTGGTGAAAGATTATAGCAGGCATCCGGAAAAACTTAAGAAAATGTCAATTAATGATTAATGATGAAAATAATTATTCCTTCGGAATGAAATTTGCTTAATGGGGTATCGAAAGATTTTTTAGTTAATACAGGAGGTTAGGATGAAGTATTATTTCATTATTTTATTGATGGTGGCAATTGTTTATGTTAATGGGGCTTTGATCAATGTTCCGGGGGATTATGGAACAATTCAGGATGGAATTACTGCTTCTGTGATGGGCGATACGGTTTTAGTTCAGCCGGGAATTTATTATGAAAATATCAGTTTTAATGGAAAAAACATTGTTCTGGCTTCGCTTTATGTAACTACTCATGATACGAACTATATATATTCAACAGTCATTGATGGCAATCATGATGGCGCTGTTGTTATATTTGCCAATTATGAAACCAGTGCGGCAAAACTTTGCGGATTTACGATAACTAACGGATATAATTCCGCAAATATTGGTGGAGGTGGAATATATATTAATACAGCTTCACCAACACTGGAAAATCTGATCATAAGAGATAATACGAGTGATTCGGATGGCGGAGGAATATATTGCTGGGGCTCCACTTTGAATATCTATAATTCGAAATTCTATAACAATACAACCAATGGTGGCAACGGCGGAGGATTGTATTTTAGTAATGGCACCATTAATATTGAGCATACCGAAATATGTTATAATCATTGTAATGAGGGTTCCGGCGGTGGCGGACTCTCACTATGGGCTTGTGATGTAGTTTTAGATCACGTAAAAGTTTATAATAACCACACCACCAGTAACGGCGGTGGTATTCTAATTGACTCTTCCTATAATATTGCCACGGAAACGACGGAAGTTTATGAAAACTCGGCAGATTTAAAGGGGGGAGGATTATATCTTTACGGCTGCAATTCTGATATAGGAAATATGTTGATCCATCATAATACCTCAGGAACTCAGGGCGGTGGGATTTATACTGTAGCGTCACCACATATTGTGCTTTATAATCTGACAATAGTAAATAACGAGGCACCGCATGGAGGAGCCGGAATTGGAAACGAATCAGGCGGATTGTTATTAGTTAATTCGATAGTTTACCATAATACCGGTATTACTTCAATATATGCACTAACAGGATGGACAGGTTTTGCATTTTGTGATATTGAAGATTTTGCTTCTTTCAGTTTTGTTGATAGTATCGATATTGTGATAGATGCTGATCCTCTTTTTGTCGCGGAAGCAGATAGCGACTATCATCTTCTGGAAAATTCACCTTGTGTTGACAGTGGGACAGATGGTTTTTATTATACTCTTGCAACCTGGCATATTGTCGTGGAAATAATGGAATTTGTTGGTGAAGCGCCTGATATGGGAGCATTGGAATATGGTGCCGTACCAGCTTCCGAAAATGATATAATTGATGTTGCGAGAATTAAGCTGCAATGTTATCCTAATCCCTTTAATCCACAGACAAGCATCAGGTTTGAACTGGAAAAAACGGAAAAAGTGGACCTGCGGGTTTATAATCTGAAGGGCGAGCTTATTAAAGTTTTAAAGTCAGAGGTAATGGATGCAGGTGAACATTTAGTGAACTGGAATGGACGGAACAGCAAAGGAAACATAATAAGCTCAGGCATATATCTAATGAGCCTGCAAGCCGGAACTGTTAGAACCGGATGTAAGGTGGTGATGATAAAATAGTGAATGGTGAACAGTGAATAGTGAACAGTGAACAGTGAACGGTGAACGTTGAACGGTGAAGAGTGAAAAGACATTTATGTTCTTTTCACTCTTCCTTTTTCACGACTCACGTTTTTCATTTTACATTTTACTTTTTACATTTTATATTACTCCTCCCGTCTCCCGTCTCCCGACAAAACTTTATTGACACCCAACCTGAATTTTATGGGTTGACCTTCACATAAAATTAATTATCTTTATAAGAAAGAAATTGAGAATTTAAGAAGAGGAATGCCAATACGGGTATTTTTCAAGGAGAAATGATGAGCGATATTAAAAGGCTCAGGAATATCGGGATCAGCGCGCATATAGATTCCGGTAAAACGACACTGACTGAGCGAATTCTGTTTTACAGCGGGCGTATTCATAAGATCCATGAAGTCCGAGGTAAAGATGGCGTAGGCGCCACGATGGACAGCATGGAACTGGAAAGAGAACGGGGAATAACCATCTCATCGGCGACAACCAATGTCAGCTGGAAAGATCATGAGATAAATATCATAGATACTCCCGGGCATGTTGATTTTACGATTGAAGTGGAGAATGCGCTGCGCGTTTTGGATGGCGCAATACTTGTATTATGCGCGGTAGGCGGAGTGCAGAGCCAGACGATGGCGGTAGTGCGGCAGATGCGCCGGCATAAGGTGCCGAATATGGCATTTATCAATAAAATGGACAGAACTGGTGCTGACGCCTATAAAGTTGTGGCGCAACTGCATGAGAAGCTGGGAAAAAATGCTGTATTTGTGCAATTGCCAATTGGCAGAGGCGATGATTTTCAAGGTGTGATAGACCTGGTGACAATGAAAGCTTTTTATTACCAGGGTGCTAATAATGAGGAAATATTGATCAGAGATATTCCAGCGGAAATGCTGGCGGATGCTCAAAAATACCAGGAAATGCTCTTTGAGAATGTTTCCATGTTCTGCGATACTCTAATGGAATCATTCCTGGAAGGACATCTGGATGTGGAATTATTGAGAATGGCAATCAGGAAAGCCACAATAGCCAGGCAGATGACTCCCGTTTATGCCGGTTCCGCATATAAAAATATCGGTACCCGTGCCTTACTGGATGGAATTATCAATTACCTGCCGGCTCCGGCTGACGTGACCAATGTTGCTTATGACATTGAGCATCATGACCGGGAGATCGTAATCACCAGCGACCGTGAGAAAGACGTGGTGGCAATGGCCTTTAAGATCGAAAACCAGCAATATGGACAATTAACTTACCTGCGGGTATATCAGGGAACAATCAGCAAAGGGATGAATATAATCAATTTAAGTACAGGAAAGAAAGTGAAAGTAGGCCGGCTCGTGAAGCTGCATGCCAGTAATATGGAAGATATTGATGCCGCGGCAGCAGGTGACATTGCCGCCTTATTTGGAGTTGACTGTGCCCTGGGAGACACATTTGTCACAGGAGATGCGCATTACTCCATGAAGCATATATATGTCCCTGAACCGATACTCTCTCTCTCCTTGCGCTCCAAAGATAAGAAATCAACTGATAACATGTCAAAAGCGCTCAGCCGCTTTTCACGTGAGGACCCCACCTTTAAAACCCATTATGATGATGAAGCAGAAGAGACAATCATTTCCGGCATGGGTGAACTGCATCTGGATGTTTACGTGGAGCGCATGCGGCGGGAATATGGCTGCGATCTGGAAACGGGACAGCCTCAAGTAGCATACCGCGAATCTGTTTCCAAAGAAGTTACCTTTAATTATATTCATAAAAAACAATCCGGCGGCAGGGGACAATTTGCCCGTATCGCCGGGGTATTACGACCATTGGATGAAGAAGACAGTCGCTATCTGCAAAAAATAACCGGTGGAGTAATTCCCAGCACCTATCTGCCTGCCTGCGAAAAAGGCTTTTATAAAGCTCTGGCAAAAGGTAGTCTGGCAGAATTCCCCGTTGTTCAGGTGGAACTTGAGATCAACGACGGTGCTTATCACGAAGTGGATTCTTCCCAAATGGCATTTGAAATTGCTACCATCGCCGCTTTTAAAGAAGCATATAAAAAGGCACAGCCATATCTGCTGGAACCGATGATGAAAGTAGAGATCGAAACCCCAAACGAGTTCCGCAGCAGCGTGATGGGTAGCGTTAATCAGCGACGGGGATTGATCCAGGAAACAGATATTGATGAACAGTTTACCCGCATAGTCGCCGATGTGCCTTTAGCGGAAATATTCGGTTATGTTACCATTCTGCGCTCATTAACTCAGGGTAAAGCAGATTTCAATATGCAGTTTCATACTTACCGCCGGGTGCCAATGAGCATTCAGGAAGAAATACTGAAGAATAATTGACGATGGACAATGGATGATGGATGATTATAAGAGGTGAACTGCGGTTCACCTTTTTTTTGTTTGACTAATTTTGCTGGTTATGGCTGGTTTTGTTTCGATATTGTCTTGGGGAGACAATTTTTTTAACTCATTGTAATGATGTTTGGCGGGGAAATTAATAGAAACTAATGGGAGGCATTATGGAGAAAAATTTATTATTTATGCTTGTACTGTTGATAGTGAGCAGTTTACTTATTGCACAACCGGTTCTGGTTAAGGGAAAAGCGGCAGATATCTTATCGGGAGACAGATGCCTATATCAGGGACCAGGTGAGGTACTACTCGTTATTGAGCAGCAATCGGCAGCCACTCGGCAAATGGAAATAGTCGATTACAATTATCGGGTTGGAGTATATTACCTGGTAAGGGCAGAAGGCGTTACTACTGCAGATCCTGCCTGGGGACGGCTGATCTGCCGGATAGATAACAAGTTTATAATTCGTAATGACCAAAATCCGCAATTGCTCATAGCACGGCAGGGATATAGCTGCATTCATCTGGAAGAGATAAACAGGGCGGAAAACATACGGCATGTACCATTGGAAAGCTTACGGCAGAGAGACGAAATTGATGATATAATTGCCCTGATGAATCCCGATTCCATAGAAAGCGTAATTCAGAGTCTGCAGGATTTCGGGACGCGTTATTGTTTTCATCCTAATCATTTAGAAGTGGCTACCTGGATAATGGACAAA
This sequence comes from Candidatus Cloacimonadota bacterium, assembly GCA_021736135.1. Taxonomy (GTDB): domain Bacteria; phylum Cloacimonadota; class Cloacimonadia; order Cloacimonadales; family TCS61; genus JAIPGO01. Next base: position 2,404 of record JAIPGO010000036.1, on the reverse strand, counting down.
TTTGCATCTTACGGCTACGATTCAGGTTTGGCGGAATTTATAATTGATGATACTGACCATTATGACGTTCTGGCACAGGTTATTGGCACAGTACACCCCGAACGGGTATTATTGATGGGTGGTCATTACGATTCGATCGTCAATAGCGGAGATCCGATGCTGGGAGCGCCGGGTGCAGATGATAATGCCTCATCAGTTGCTGCTGCGCTGGAAGTGGCACGAGTTATATCCGAAAGCGGTTACCAGCCGCGGAATACCATTGCTTTTTGTGCTTTTGCTGCTGAGGAGGTTGGTTTATGGGGCAGTTTCGTGCTGGCTTCCGGATTAGCCGAAATGGGAACAAACATCGATTTCGTCCTTAATAATGACATGATCGCGAATAATACTCAATCTCCGGAAAACTGGATGATGAACATCGTGCAATATACGGGATATGAATATCTGAGAGAACTGAGCCAGGAGCTGATTCCACAATATTCATCCTTGAGCATGGGATATCTGGGTGAAAACAGTGCTTCCTCAGACAGTTATTCTTTTTTTGTTAATGGATTTCCGGTAGTATATTTTCTGGAAACAGAATTCAGTCCCTGGTATCATTCTATGGATGATATCATCGATAATTGCGATATTGACTACTGCACCGAGATCACAAAAGTGGATTGCGCTATGTTACTCACCATGGATATGATCCCGGTTTCGGTGGAAAATATGACTGTTTATGATACAGGTGACGGCACTTCGGCACAATTATGCTGGAACCAGTCAACAGAACCTCAATTTGAGGAATATAAGATCTATGCCGGCACGGAAAGCGGAATTTATGAGCAGGAATTTACTGCTATAGATACGATCTTCACGGTTACCGGACTGACTGAAAACATTATGGCATATCTGGGAGTATCAGTAATAACTTCAGATGGTTTTGAAAGTTTTATAACCGAAACGGTAATAATGCCGCAATCGCTACCGCGACCACCTCAGAACTTTTGTGCAGCTCCGGCAACTGAAGATATAATCCTTACCTGGACACCAAATCAGGAACTCGACCTGGCAGGATATAATATCTTCCGCAGGGCTGAGACTGAAACTGAATTCAGTATGATCAATATTTCCCTGGTTTCTGATACTGTATATATGGATCATAATATTCTACCCCTGGTTTATTATCATTATTATACGCAGGCAATAGATTTGGATGGCAATTCCGGTGATGCCAGCTCTGAGGTTATTTCGCGTATGGCAACCCTGGACCAGGGGATTCTACTGGTTGACCTGACCTTAGATCTGGGTGCGGGTTTCGGAAATCCTGATCCTGCCGAATGGCAGCAATTCTATCAGTCGGCACTCACAGGATTTGCACCGGATATTTACGATCTGGAAATTGCAGGAATTTTACCCGATTATGAACTGGTCACCTATTCCACAATTATACTGGTTCAAGACAGGAGCACAACCTTACCGGGTATGCCGGAACTCCTGCCTGCTCTGGAAAAATATCAGGAACTGGGTGGTAATATAGTATTGAGCGGTTTCCGAGTCATCAATGATTTCTTTGACTGTTCGGAATTCCCCTGCACCTTTGAGGAAGAGCATCCGGCAAACCGGATGTTTGGAATTCAACAGGTTGATTATTCCCAGAATGCCCGTTTTCTAAGAGCACAGCCTCTCGCTACTGCTTTTCAGCTGATAGAAGTCGATCCGGTAAAGACTATTGCCTATTTTGAAAACCATCTTCCCTTCATTGAAACCTATTCGCCGACTCCCGGTGCTGATTCACTTTATATCTGGGAAAGCAATTACGAAGATGGTACCAATTTCGGGATGATGAACGGCAGGAATGTAGCAGTTTGCCAGGATAATGGCATCAGTAAAACGGCTCTGCTGGCTTTCCCGCTTTACTATATGCAGTCAGATGACGTGCGGGAATTTTATTCCATGCTTCTGCAGGGATTTATGGGTGAAGAAACGGGGATCAATGATGAAAACTTAGCCTTGATCTATCCGAGCTTATATGGAAATTATCCTAATCCCTTTAATCCACAGACAGCCATCTCATTTGCACTGCCGCAGGCTGCGGAGATCAGCCTTAATATTTATAACCTGAAAGGACAGAAAGTGAAAACACTGGCGAAAGGTTATTATGTATCCGGAAAACACCTGCTCAACTGGCAGGGTGATGATGACAGCCGGAATCCCGTTGCCAGCGGTATATATTTCTATAAATTACAAGCTGACGGAATTTCAGTTTCCAGCAAAATGGTCTTATTGAAATAGTGACATATGTCCCCTGGGGTTGATTATCTTATTAATAAAGCACCAGGAGGCATGATGAAAGAGCACGCTAATCATTTAAGCAGATTAGAGTTAAAAAGTTTTGAGGGAGAGTTCTTGTATGAATTAATAA
>JAIPGO010000035.1 GCA_021736135.1 Candidatus Cloacimonadota bacterium | reverse complement strand
ACAGTGAACGGCATAACATTATTTTGTTATGCCGTTCACTGTGACGCTGCTCTATACCCACCTGAAACCAACCTTATTATTACTTATTAGAAATTGTGAGGGAGAATATTATGATATAAATTGTAATTATGGCTGAAATAGTCAATAATAATTTTAACCTGATCCGGAAGAAACGGATCGAGAATGTTCAACAACAGGCATTCCTTTTTAATAAATTATATCGAATAATATCGAAACTAACGCACCTTTAGTGTTTTCTTGACATTACAGTTACCCCCCCCTCCCCGATGACCAGCTCAGCCGGTCGCTGAGGAGGGGAGAGTACGGCTGGAGCTATCAATCTATTCTACAAATAGATAAGTCCTACGGACTAATTAATATCCCCTAAACTATTAAAGGAAAATTAGTTTTGTCAATTCGGCTGATCAAAGAACAAATACAATAAATGCGCACTTTATGGAAAAAAAAGCAACCTGATTTTCAAACCTGGTAAAGATTTATATTGAACAGTGTCAATGGATCCCGGGAAAAGAAGCATCAGATGTTAAAAAAAGTAATCTTAACTTGACAAAGATTATATTAGTTATCTAAAAAGGAAACATAGGAGGAAATTAAAATGAAGAGGTTATTAATAGTTCTCTTTATCCTGGGGATAACCTACATGTTAACTGCTGATGGCACACCTGCAGAAGGTTCGAGGACGGAGACGGATCCGTATCTGATTGCAACACTGGATAACCTTTTGTGGCTGAGTACTACTGAGAGTGTCTGGGTTACTGATATTTACTTTTTACAGACTGCTGATATTGATGCCAGTGCTACGCAAAATTGGAATTATGGTCAAGGATTCAGTTCGATAGGGAATTCAGAGTATAAATTTCAAGGTATCTATAACGGTGATGAGCACATTATTGATGGTCTATATATTGGTAAACCAGGCATTGATTAAATTGGATTATTTGGAATAACCTCAGGAGCTTACATAAAAAATTTAGGTGTAAGCAACATAAATATGACGGGAGGATCCTGGAGTGGTGGTTTGGTGGGTCTCAATGATGATGAATCAATGATCAACACATGTTATGCAACCGGTAATATCACAGGGTTTAATCAAATTGGCGGTTTGGTGGGCTACAATAGTGATGACTGCCAGCTTAATTTCTGCTTTGCATCTGTTGATGTGACAGGAAGTACTCATATTGGTGGATTAGTAGGTGGAACTTATAGTTCAACCCTCAGTGAAAGTTATGCTGTCGGCAATGTGGAAGGAACTATGGATATTGGTGGTTTGGTGGGCAATAATAGTTTTTCAACGCTAAGTGATAGTTATGCCACCGGCAGCGTCAATGGAGAGCTTGTTGTGGGAGGTTTGGTGGGACGGAATGATAGAGGTGTGATTATCAATAGCTATGCCATAGGCAGTGTATTTAGTGAAGAATATTGTGGCGGTTTGGTGGGATGGAATTATATCGGGGCACAGATAAATAACAGTATCTGGAATGTTGAGACATCCGGGCAAACAATAGGAGTTGTAGAACATGAAGGAAGTACCATTACAAATCTGCTGGGGCTAACTTCTTTAGATATGCAAATGATGAACACTTATACGGATATTGGCTGGGATTTTGTGGGTGAAGAAATAAACGGAACGGATGATATCTGGGAAATAGACAATACACTGAATACGGGATATCCCTATATATCTGACATGGAATGGTCATTTGACATAGGGGGGCAGGGATTGCCGGATGTAGTTATGATATCAGAAGTTTCAGTAAGACCTAATCCTTTTAATCAGGAAACGAGGATATGCTTTAAACTGAGTGAACCAGTGGAGAAAATTAATGTCATCGTATATAACATCAGGGGACAGAAAGTCTGGGAAAAGCAGATATACTATGCTGGCAGTGGTGAACATGCAGTTATCTGGTCAGGTCAGGACCAAGTTGGACATAAGCAGGCATCGGGAGTATATCTATTTCAAATAAATAATGGTCATGAGCCTAAAGCTTGTAAAATGATATTGCTTAAATAGGATCAGGATTTTCGGGATAAAATTGTCTGAATCAGGATTTTCAGGATTTAAGATATTAACAGGATGAAGAAAATTAAAGAAATAAAAAGGACTTATTAAACTAATGATGTTTTTGTCTTTGAATTATCTTGTTAATGTTTTAAATCCTGTAAATCCTGATCAAAAGGAGTGAGCTTATGAAAAGAAAATCAATTTGTCTGTTGTTTATGATTTTTCTATTCAATTCAATCGCCAATGCATCTAACCAGACTGAGCAGGCATATTCTCGACAGCCGGCTCCGGAAGTAGAAGTAACAGGTCGTGTAGTTGGATCTGATTTTCCTGAAATTGGAATTGCCGAGGCAGAAGTAACATTAACGGGAATGGGAACATATACGGGAATAACTGATGAAGATGGTTATTTCATGATCGATAATGTTAATTCTAATAATACTTATGAGTTGGTTATAGTGGCAGAAGATTACCAGGTGTTTACTGGGGAAGCAGTGATCGGGGCTGATGATACTGATCTGGGTGATATAATATTGAATCAAATTACATTTCCTGCTTATGATGTGGTTGCTGTTCAGAACGAATATGAAACTGTAGCTGAAATCACCTGGCAAAGTCCAGAGCAGGGATTAGTTAACGGCTACAATCTCTACCTCCTGGTTTTGGGAGATGAAGAGAATGAAGATAACTGGATCTTGGTTGCTGAAGGAATATCAGACACGTTTTACAATGATCCAGGCTGGGAAACAATGGATAGTGGAGTTTATCGATATGCCGTTAAGGCTGAATATATGAATAATGTGCTATCAGATGCAGCATTCAGTAACTGGCTGGGAAAAGATATGCTGGCAACACTTGAGCTAAGTTTTACAACCAATACGGGAGCTATACCTGAGGGGGCAGTGGTTATGCTTAATTCCACGGAACCGGATCCTGATGGGAATTATCCATCTTACGAAGCAGTTACAGATGAAATCGGTGAATGCGTTATTTCAGATGTATGGAAGAGTAATTATGATATTACAGCGGAATTAGAGGATTTTTCATTATTTGCAGACAATATTGATATTTATGAGGATACGGTTACTTATGAGGGCATGTTAGTTATTCTGTTTTTCCCGCCTTATGATGTAACAGTAATAGAGAATCATGATGGCAATGCCTGGCTGACCTGGCATTCACCGGAAATAGTAAATTTAGCCTGGTATAATATATACAGAGGTTTTGCAGAAGATCAGGCAAATTATGAGGACTGGGACTTTATCGCATTTGTCATCCAGGATACAACTTATGAGGATGTTACCTGGCCTGAAGTAACAGTACCCGGAGAATATTTATATTGCGTAAGGGTATTATCAGAAGGGGGATTACAGTCAGAACCAGCATTTTCTAACATTATCTATTTTGGCGTCGTTGCTCCGGTAACTATCAATATAACCAGTAATAGTGGCGACAGCACAGATGGGGCAGAGGTCAATCTATGTAATCAGGATGGCATTCACTTATATGATGGAATAGTTGCAGGTGGAGCAGTTTACTGGCAAGATGTATTTCTGGGTATCTATGATCTGGAGGTGATATTTCCCGGTTATGAAACTTATCTGGAAACTGATATCTTGATAATGGATTGTCTGGTTTTAAACGTGGTACTGGCAGAACTTATTAATCCTCCGGTGAATCTGGAATATGACCAGGGAACGGGCATACTTTCGTGGGATGTGTATGCTCGTCATTTTGAATACTATAACATTTATCTGGATAATGAATTAGTTGGTCAGACGGTGGAGCAGATATATGATCTGAGTTCAAATATAAATCCCAATAATGAATATATTGCTGGTGTAAGTGCATATTATTCGTCAAATCAGGAATCTGAGATAATTGAGATCATTATTCCCAATCTTGATGGTGGAGAGAATGTGATTGAAAATGGAAAATTGAAAATTGAAAATTATCCGAATCCTTTTAATCCGGAGACTAAAATCTGTTTTGAGATGCAGGAAAGTAGTGAAGTGCTGGTGAATATCTATAACTTGAAAGGTCAGAAAGTGGAAACATTGGTTGAAGGTTATCTTACTGCCGGTGAACATAATATAGTCTGGAATGCGGTACATTGTGGAAGTGGAATATATCTATTGCACATTCAAGCTGCTGGGATCAGTGCAAGTAAGAAAGTTATTTTACTGAAATAAACTGAAAAATGAAATGGATTTTAGTCATTAATTCTTAGGAGGAGAACATTATGAGTAAAATTTACGTTTTAGTATTTATTTTCTTTGCATTTATCAGCCTGCAGGCTGATGGTACTCCGGCAGAAGGTTCCGGGACGGAGAATGATCCGTTTTTAATTGCCAGCCTGGATAATCTGCTTTGGCTGAGTACTACTGAGGCTGTCTGGGACAGTATATATTATTTTCTGCAGACTGCTGATATTGATGCAGGTGAGACGCAGAACTGGAATGAGGGTGCTGGTTTTATTCCAATAGGAGGGTATCATTCCAAAGGACCCTTTTCAAGCTCTTACAATGGTAGTAATCACATAATTGAAGGTCTATGTATCAATAGACCTCATACAGAACAAATAGGTCTCTTTGGATATACCGATGGGGCAGTCATAGAAGCTCTTGGGCTTACCGATATTAGAGTGACAGGAGAAGATCAGGTTGGAGGTTTGGTGGGGTATCTTGCCTGGAAATCGACTCTTAGCGAATGCTACGTTACCGGTAATGTGACAGGAAATGATGATGTAGGTGGTTTGGTGGGAGAGAATTTTGGATCCAGGATAAGCGCCAGCTATGTCGAAGGCAATGTTACAGGAAATGAATTTGTCGGTGGTGTAGTAGGGTATAATCAGGGAAGCCTTCACAGTTTAAGCTATGAAGGTGGAAATGTGGTTGGAGCCTTATATATTGGCGGTTTAGTTGGAGGTTGCTGGTGGTCACCAATCAGTGAGAGCTATTATGATTATGATTCTGTTTTGATAAACAATCAGCATTTAATATCAATAGGAGCACTAACCAGTGAACTATACAATGACTGGATAAATAACAATAAGAGCCTGGAAATTACAGATTATTTATCTTATGATGGGGAAAATTATCTTATCAACGATTTTAATGATTTTGAGAAGTTATTGGCATTTGGTCAAGAATCTGAAGACAGTTTTCTGTTAACCTCCAACATTGATCTAACAGGTCATCCTAATTTCTTTATCCCATACTTTGCAGGAACTTTTAATGGAGGAAACCATTGTATAGACGGATTATTTGTAAATATACCAGAGATGGGGGGAATTGGACTTTTTGGAGATACATTTGAAGCGGTAATAGAAGCTTTGGGTGTAACTAATGTAAATGTGACAGGAGAGGTATTTATCGGAGGGTTAGTGGGGTTTAATCATGCATCCAAACTTAGCGCTAACTATGCTACTGGTAGTGTGAATGGCTTAAGACAGGTTGGTGGTTTGGTAGGAAGGAACTCTTTTAATTCTTCAATCAAAGCAAGTTATGCCACTGTCAGTGTGACAGGAGACATTAATATTGGCGGTTTGGTGGGATTTAATTCTGACAATTCCTTAATCAGCACCAGCTATGCAACGGGCAATGTTACTGGTGAAAGTAATGTTGGAGGTTTGGTGGGAGCTAATTATGAAGAAACTACGATCAGAGAAAGCTATGCCATTGGTTGTGTGGCAGGAATATTCAATGTTGGTGGATTGATAGGAGCGAATTATGAGGTCATAGAAAGCTGTGTTTGGAATTTAGAGACCTCGGGGCAGACAGATGGTATTGGTTATGATTATGAGGGCACAATAATAAATTTAATCGGCTCAACGACGGCAGAGATGCTGATGAAGAGCACTTATACTGATATTTGCTGGGATTTTATTGGAGAGAGTGAGAATGGAATTAACGATATATGGGATATGAATGTTGAGATCAATGAGGGGTATCCTTATATCTATGAAATAGAATTTCCGGTGAGTATTGATGAAAATGTAAAATTAGAAATTGAAAATCATCCGAATCCGTTCAATCCTGAGACTAATATTTGTTTCGACTTAGGAATAGATGCGGACAATTTGAGTTTGGCTGTCTATAATATCAAAGGACAAAGAGTCTGGGATAAGCACTACAAAGAAATCCATAGAGGAAAGCATACAGTTGTCTGGTCAGGAGAGGGGATGGCATCGGGGATATATTTTTATATGATCAAGGCAGATGAGGTGGTTAGAACTGGCAAGATGATGATGGTCAAATAGTATCAGGATTTGGAGGATAAACTGTCTGAATCAGGATTTTCGGGATTTAAGATATTAGCAGGATTTTTTTAAGAGAAGAAAGATGAATTTGATTTTTTTTCTTAATCCTGTAAATATCTTAAATCCTGTGAATCCTGATCTGTTTTTTTATCAAGCTTGACACTCTGGGGTATTGAATTTGACATACACTCCTTAGGTTTGAAGGAGTTTGTTTAATGAGAATAGTAATAATGAGCATAATGCTGCTGGCTGTTTACGGACTGGTGGCAGTGGAAGTGGCGGGTCAGATAAATATGGATACGGTATGGTCGCCGGTTAACAATCCTTATGAAGTTGTGGGCAATATTGAAATTGCAATTGGCAATACGCTAACCCTGGAACCGGGTGTGAGAGTGGATTTTATGGGTTCCTGGTCATTATTGGTTCTGGGGACATTGCATGCTGTCGGGACGGAGACGGATTCTATATATTTCAGCTCGGGTCAATTCGATCCCGAAACTGGTGACTGGATCAGTATTTCTTTTGAGGATAGTGCATCAATCAATAATGAGATATCTTATGCACGTATTGATCATAATCAGCATGGTATCAGATCCATAAATGGTGCTTCGGTAGCAATCAGTAATGTTACAATTTGTGATAACAGTTATTGTGGTATATACTGCGCAGAAAGTGCGATAGTGCAGATCACAAATGCCCATCTCAAGGGTGAAAGTGAATGGGGAGTAATCTGTAACAACACCTCACCGGAGATCATTAACACGGTTATTACAGATAAGAACGTGGGAGTATATGCCTACAATTGCGCTGCTCCTGTGGTGGAAGGATGTAACATTTATAATAATAACTGGTATGGAGTACGTGGCAGTTACAGTGCTTCACTATATATTCATGGCAGTGAAATTCATAATAATATAACCGGGGCAATCAGCAGTAGTTCCGGTAATATTATTGAGATAAGTGGAAGCAATTTATCTGACAATGGTCAATACGGGATCAAGATAGTCAATCCTCAGAGTTTAACGATAATTGATAATGTAATAAGCGGTAATGAGGAAGACGGAATAGAAATCTGGAAGGAAAGCAGCGCGGCAGTTTTATTACCATTTATCAGCGGCAATCAGTTAATAGAGAACGGCACGGGGCTTAAATGTCTGGAAAATGTGGCAGCAGTTATCTGCAATAATGCTTTTTCCGGGAACAGCAGTCATGGGATATATCTGTCAACCACGGGATATCAGGCCCTTGGAGAGATATGCTATAATGTGATCGAGTGGAGCGGAGAAGCAGGTATATATAATGATTCCGGAGCGATTGATATATATAAAAACACGATAAGCTATAATGGTCAGGGACTTCATTACAATAACGGAAATCTGGATATTATACTGGATAATATATTTTACGGTAATGAAACAGGAGTATTAATGGAGCAGGAATTGCCTGAGCTTTCCTACAACTTATTCTGGTTAAATACACAGGCGGCAACCGGTGAACTGCCGGCAAACTGGGGAGATTTGAATAATTTTAACAATAACGGTGATGCCTGTGATACTTATTATAACCTGTTTCTTGACCCGGTTTTTCTTGATCCGGCAACCGGTGATTATCATTTGCAGAATACATCACCGGCGATTGATGCGGGTGATCCGGCAACATTTTTTTATGATCATGATGCGACCATAGGCGATATGGGTGCATATTATTATCAGGCAACGTCAAATGACGTTTCTGAAATCATTGAACCTGCTGACTTGCTTCTGAGAAATTATCCCAATCCATTCAATCCTGTAACAGAGATAAGTTTTCATATTGAGCCGGGTGAAACGGGTATCTTGAAGATCTTCGATCTGAGAGGTCGTTTGATCCTTCAGAAATCATTCAAGGCCGGTGATCATCGATATATCTGGGATGCTGCAACTGAGGCATCAGGGGTCTATTTCTGCCAGGTGCAGACGAAATATCAGCAGCAGATCCGGAAATTATTACTATTGAAATAGATCAGGATTATCAGGTTTTAAGATATTAACAGGATTAAAGATAAATATTAAGGCGTTAATCGTTAGTCGTTAGTCGTTAGTCGTTAAGGACTTGGAATCAGGTACTTGAAAAACTGTATTAGTGAAGAAGGCTGTTTTATTTAAGAAAAGTAAAATATGGGGTATGTATTTTCAAAAAACGGCAAAAATGTTACTTTTTGCTGTAACTGACATAATAGTTTATAGTTATGAGGTAACATTTTGGTAACATTCTAGTAACATTTAGTAACATTTATAGTGTTATGTCAAGCTTGACATGGTGATCAAATAAAGTGCGAACACACAGGTTCGCCCCAGTATGTTAACATTAGATATTTATGAAGACAAAGAAGTGGATATACGGGTTGCAAGAAGATCAGATTTTCTCTACGTGTGGATGATTAATGTAGATCAAACTTTTAGTTTGATATTTATTTTATAAGAACTTAATCTGGAAAGATTAAGCTACATCGAATAAATCAATAAAGAGGGCGAACACACAGGTTCGCCCCAGTATGTTAACATAGATATTTATGAAGAAAAAGAAGTGGATATACAGGTTGCAAGAAGATCAGATTTTCTCTACGTGTGGATGATTAATGTAGATCAAACTTTTAGTTTGATATTTATTTTAATAAGAACTTAATCTGGAAAGATTAAGCTACATCGAATAAATCAATAAAGAGGGCGAACACGCAGGTTCGCCCCTACAAAATCAAATAAACAAAGCCCGTAGTGGCAGACCTGTGTGTCTGCCCATATTTTATAAAAAAAACGTCGGGGAAGCTATGTGTGTGATCATCTTTAAACCCATTTTGTGCAGTAGGAATTTGCGCATAGCTGTCCCAATATATGAGAGCAGAGAGAGAGAGTTGGATAATTTTCTTATATATTTAACCGGTGAATAATGAGTAGTGAACGGTGATGGGTCAATCCGATCAGGATTCTCAGGATTTAAGATATTAGCAGGATTAAAGATAACTAATAAATCGTTGGTCGTTAGTCGTTAATCGTTAGTTTTATTTTCTTAACCCTCACCCTGTTAATATCTTTAACCCTATAAATCCTGATTCTGGGAGTAAGTTTTATAACTGGCATCCCTCCGTTTTTCATAAAATATATGTATTAATATGTATGAATAACTTACCCGTTAAGTTGGACTTGCACCGCTGGTGTACTCACAAGTGGGGGGAGAGCAACAGCTAATCACTTCCAGTCTGTAAAAGCAATTATCTCAAGAATGTGAAAGTAAGGAAAAATTTATAAACTGGTTGCTGGTAGTAGTGTTCTCGCCCCACTTGCGAGTACACCAGCGGTGCAAGTCCACATAGATTTATTTTTCGTTTTAATTATGGGGGAGCCATAGTTTTATAAAGCTTGACAGCAGTCAGGATGGTAAAAATATCGCCATTAAAATATTAAAGAACCGGAGGATTTTATGGTCAAAGAAGGGTTATATTACACAAAGAGCCATGAATGGGTTCGTATAGAGGGAGATGAAGCCTATATCGGGATTTCGGCTTATGCCGCGCATGAGATGGGCGACATCGTGTATGTGGAATTACCGGAAGAAGGTGAAGAAGTTACTGCGGGAGAGGCATTTGGTTCCGTGGAAGCCGTGAAGGCAGTGGAAGATGTTAATGCCCCGATGAGCGGTGTGATACTGGAGATCAACGAAGAGCTGGAAGATGCCCCGGAACTTGTAGGCAAAGATGCATATGGAGACGGCTGGATGATCCATATCAAGATAAGCGATATGGATGAACTGGATCAACTGCTTGATGCCGATGCTTATGCGGAATTACTGGAAGAATTATAGAAAAGAATGAGTTATAAGCGCAGCAGTTTTCTACTCATCCTGATAGCACCCTCCGGTGGTGGCAAATCAACGATTGGCGACCGTCTATTGGAAAAGGAAACGGATCTGGTATATTCGATATCCAGTACAACGCGTTCCATACGCACAGGTGAGAAAAACGGAGAAGATTACTATTTTCTGGGAGAAAAGGAATTTCTGGAACACCGGGCAGCGGGAGAATTTATCGAAACTGCCCAGGTTCATGGGAACTGGTATGGCACATCCAGAAGTATAATCAGCAGTCGTCTGGCAGAAGGAAAGAATATACTGCTGGATATAGATGTGCAGGGAGCCCTGAACATATTAAAACAGGGAATAGAGTGTGTAACCGTGTTCATTCTTCCTCCTCACCAGGAGATACTGGAAAGGCGGCTGATAGACCGGAAAACTGATGATGCGGCAACAATAGAATTGAGACTGAGTAATGCCCGTAAAGAGATTGACTACATCAAGGAATTTGATTACCTGGTGATCAATGATGACCTGGAAACAGCAGTAGCTGAGGTGCGTTTGATCATAGCAGCGGAGCAATTGCGCAGTGTGAGATATAAAAATGTGAAAGAAGAATATTACAGGAGTGAAAATGCTTAATCCGAAAGTAGAGAAATTTTTAGAGGATAACAATTTGACCTATCTTTTCCTGATGCTGGCAAATATGGAAGTAGAACGTTTGGTAAGCCTGCCGGATATAATAAAGTCACAATTTAAAGGTAAGCTAACCGAAAAAGCCCTGGAACATGTAGCGCTGAACGTTATTCCTGATTATATCGGGGATTTACCTCACCAGGAAGAAGATCCTTTTGCCTAAACCAGACAGATAGATGTCTGTTAAATCTTTAAAGCAATATCTTGAATACCTGAGGTTTTCCGGTATTCAAGATATTTTCGTTTCAGCAAAAGATAAGGAGAAAGAAGCCTTGCTTGCCTCCAGGAAGCAGGCGATAAGCAATTGCCAGTTATGCAAACTATGGGAAGGCAGAATAAAGCTTGTATATGGGCAGGGTAATCCTGATGCAAACATGATGCTTATCGGAGAAGGACCTGGTGCTGAAGAGAATAAAACGGGACAGGCATTTGTGGGTAAAGCAGGTCAATTGCTGACGAAAATGTTAAAGGCGATTAACCTGGAACGGGAAGAAGTGTTCATAGCTAATATTGTGAAATGCCGTCCACCGGGAAATCGTGATCCTGAACCTGACGAACGGCAGGCCTGTCTGCCTTATCTGCTGGAACAGATAGAAATAATCCAGCCGCAAATTCTGCTTTTACTGGGCAAAGTTGCCGGAAATACAATACTGGAAACCCAGTTGTCATTGACGAAGATGCGCGAGCAGGTATTTTTGTTTCGGAATATTCCCACCTATGTGAGTTATCATCCGTCAGCTCTGCTGCATAATCCGCAGTGGAAGCGTCCGGCCTGGGAAGATCTACAAAAGGTGCGCGATCATTATTTCAGTTTAAGCGCAAAACCAAAATAAGAGAGAACTAAATGTCAGAGACACAGGAAACGGGAAAATACGATAACAGGTTACTTCAGAAGCAGTTGCCGAGTGATTTAAATGCTGAGGCAGCGATTTTATCCGCGATGCTCATAGATGATTATAACGTAAGCAAGGTGATGACGTCTCTAACAGAAAAGGATTTTTACCGTAATAGTCATAAGATGATCTTCCGGGCAATGCAGAAACTGTTTAATGAAGATATTGAGATAGACCTGATCACACTCACCAATGAGTTGAAAAAGACGGGTGAGTTTGAGAAAGTAGGTGGTCTGGCATTTTTAAATGACCTGTCCGAAGTGGTGATGAGTGGAGCCAATGTCGGCGAATATGTGAAAATATTAAATGAGAAATCTACTTTGCGCCAGTTAATAACAAGTTGTAACAATATTCTGGAAGAGTGTTATAATACGGAAAATGAAGCGGAACTGGTACTTGACCATGCGGAGCAGCAGATATTTGAGATACTGGAAAATCCCAGTAAAGAATCGTTTAATAACATGCGTAACGAAGTGGAAGACACTATCGTTTTGATCCAGGCAATAGCCAATAAAACAGCAGATCTCTTTGCCGTAAATACCGGGTTTACCGATCTTGACAGTCATTTAGGTGGCTTCCGGAAGGGTCAATTGATTGTATTGGCAGCGCGACCGGCGATGGGGAAAAGTTCTCTAGCCTTGAATATAGCTTTCAATGCCGCAATTTCATATAAAAAGAAAGTAGCAGTTTTCACACTGGAAATGGAATCACAGGAACTGATCATGCGACTTCTGAGTTCGGCAGCGGAAATCCCGATGCAGCGTATGATACGTGGCTATGATATCGATGAATCGGTAATCAATCGGATAATCGGCGTTGGTAATGCGTTACAGGATTGTGAGATTTATATTGATGATAGTGGATATCAGAATCTGAACCAGATAAGAGCGAAATCACGGAGATTAAAACGTGAAGCGAAAGGCCTTGATCTGATTATTATTGATTATCTGCAATTAATGGCAGCGAATAATCCCCGGGGCAGGGAAAACAGACAGCAGGAGATATCAGAAATTTCCAGAGGTTTGAAGATACTGGCAAAGGAGATGGGCTTACCGGTGATAGCGCTATCCCAGCTTAACCGTCAGGTGGAAAACCGCGATGATAAGCGTCCGGTACTGGCAGATTTACGTGAATCAGGAGCAATTGAGCAGGATGCGGATATCGTAATGTTCATCTATCGCGATGAAGTATATAATGAAAACTCGGAAGACAAAGGTAAAGCGGAAGTATTGATACGAAAAAACCGCCATGGTTCCATTGGAAAAGTGACTTTGAAATTTTTCAAGGAATATACGGCATTCAGGGATCTTTCCAGGGAAGATAAATGAACTGGTTGCGTCAATATACCGGCGCACTGGGTGAATTTACCAGATTTCAGTGGCAAGTGCTCAGTAAGACAGGAAATTTCAGCAGACGTATGCCTCAGATCCTGCAGCAAATGGAAAAAATAGGCTGGGATTCGCTATTGCTGGTTACTATTACTTCAGCATTCACGGGACTTGTAACTGCCGTGCAGGCATCCTATCTTACCAATGGTTATATACCACCCCATTTGATCGGTGTACTGGTAGGCAAATCCACCATGATTGAACTGGCACCTGTATTAACAGCGCTTGTACTGGCAGGAAAAGTAGGTGCATCTATAGCTGCGGAAATCGGCACAATGAAAGTGAGTGAACAACTGGACAGTCTGCTTAGCATGGCAATTGATCCGGTGGAATATCTTTATATGCCCAAGGTAGTAGCCGGCTGTCTGATGGTGCCATTATTGACTGTATATGCCAATTTTGTGGGCATAATATCAGCCTTTGCTCTTTCTGTGAGTAAATACAATATAAATGGCTACACCTTTTTTAATGAAATGAAGAATTATTTCATGCCGTCAAATTTGTGGGGAGGACTTGTTAAAGCCTTTCTATTTGGGCTGGTCATCACGATGACAGGCTGCTATGCAGGCAGCAAGGCGCAGGGAGGTGCCGAAGGTGTGGGGAAAATGACGATGGACACAGTTGTCTATTCCTCAATAGCCATACTGATCGTTGATTTTACAGTAGCAGCATTTTTATTCGGCAGTTACTAATATGA
Organism: Candidatus Cloacimonadota bacterium; assembly: GCA_021736135.1. GTDB lineage: Bacteria > Cloacimonadota > Cloacimonadia > Cloacimonadales > TCS61 > JAIPGO01. The sequence continues at coordinate 22,526 of JAIPGO010000035.1, read as the reverse complement.
AAAAGATATTAGTAATTTTAATGTTTCTGACATTATCAGGTTGCAGCAGGCACAAGACAGCAGAGGAAGATGGCGGTTTGCGTAATCTGATTGTATATTGTGCGGAACCATTTATCAGTGAAGAATTATGGGCTGACTTTTCCTATTTTGAAGCGCGTAACGATTGCCAGGTGCAGATCAGAAAATTTACTGATGCCGGAGAAATCATCGGCTTATTACGGACAGAAGGCGATTCCCTGCAGGCAGATGTGATCTGCAGTATTCCCGGTTCCCTGATCGAAGAAGCGCTGGCGACGCGACTTTTTCAAAAAACCGAAGTAGAAAACAGAAAATACGTTAATGATAAATTTTACTTTGACAAAGAGAGCTATTTTATACCTTATGCACTTAGTTATTTATGTCTCGCTTACGATAGCAGGCATATAAAGAAGCCCCCTCTCAACCTGGGTGAGCTACAGGATAATCACTGGGCAGAAACGATAATAATGCCGGATCCTGTCAAAACCGGAACAGGCAGGGCATTTCTGCATTTCAGTGTAGCCAGGTTTGGGAAAAATGGTTTCAGGTATTTATGGGATGGTATCCAGAAGAATATTCTCTTAAGAACAGACAGCTTTGATGATGGCTACCGTCGTTTTCTGGCAGAAGAAGGCAGCCTGATACCGGCAATGATAACGCAGATGCGCTATCATAATCAGAATAACGGCAATAACCGCATTCGGGGAGTGATATTGCAGGAAGGTACGGCCAGGATAGTCGAAAACGCTGCCATAATGGCAAACAGCAGCCAGCAGATACTGGCGAAAAAGTTTGTTGAATACCTTCTCGACAAAGATTTTCAGAGAAGAGTCTGGAATAAAAAGTGGATGTATCCGGTTAATAAGTTAATTGTCACGGAACTTGGACTAAATGAAGATATTGCCATGTATGAAGGAAAAAGTAGAAACATGATGCAGACACAGGTGAGAAGAGAAGAAGAACTCTGGTTGAAGAAATTAAACCGGACTCTGGACAAGTAAAGAGATGTTCAAAATTGTATTATATCAGCCAGAAATACCAGCTAATACCGGTAATATCGGACGGCTGTGCGTAGGTTCCGGCAGCGAGCTGCATCTGATCAAGCCAATGCGGTTTTTGCTGAATGATAAATATCTGAAACGGGCGGGACTTGATTACTGGTCAAACCTGAAGCTTTATATACATTCTGATCTGGCGGAACTGGTAGAGTTACAGCAGCAAAATAAAATATATTACTGCACCACCAAAGCCAGGCATCTCTACACAGAACCGGTTTATAAACCGGGAGACGCTTTTGTTTTTGGGCCTGAATCACGGGGTCTGCCGGAAGAACTACTGCTGAAAAATGCGGCGGATACTGTGGCAATTCCCATGTCTGCTGCCCTGCGCTCCCTAAATCTCAGCAATAGCGTGGCGATACTTTTATATGAAGCATTGAGACAAATACACTGGAAAGGTGATGAAAACACTGACAGGAGGATAATATGTTAAAAGGTTCCATTGTTGCCCTGGTAACTCCCTTTAAAAAGGGTAAGATCGATTATAATGCTGTCGACAGACTGCTGGATATGCATCTGGCAGCGAAGACCGATGGCATCCTGCTTTGTGGAACAACAGGTGAATCACCGGCTTTGGCAGGAGATGAAAAGGAATTTTTCGTGAACTACTGCCTTCATAAACTTGAAAAACGTTTACCGGTAATTGTGGGTACCGGAACAAATAATCTCAGTAAAACCATAAGTGCCACAACTAAAGCACAAAGCCAGGGGGCAGATTATGCACTGGTGATCACACCTTATTACAATAAGCCAACTCAGAACGGTCTTTATCAATATTTTAAAGCAGTCGCGGAGAATGTTGCCATACCCTTGATCATTTATAATGTACCTGGTCGAACAGGTGTGAATATAACATCTGCCACCACGCTGCGCCTGGCACATGATTTTCCGGGTATCGTGGGGATCAAGGAGTCATCCGCAAACCTGGTGCAGACATCCGAGATCGTAAAGGGAGCACCGGAAGGATTTTTTGTGCTTTCCGGAGAAGATGCACTTAATATGCCGTTAATGAGCTGTGGAGCTGTGGGAACTGTTTCTGTAACGGCAAATATCGTGCCTGAGAAAATAAGAGAATTGACACATTATTGCCTGGAAGGAAATTATCTTGCAGCTAGAAAGCAGCATCTGGAGTTACTGGAACTGAACGCAGCCATGTTCCTGGAAACCAGCCCTATCCCGGTGAAAGAAGCTCTGGCGATGATGGGCATAATCGAGCGGGAATTCCGGCTGCCAATGTGTTTTCTACAGGAAGAGAATTATTTGAAACTGCAAGCTGTATTGCAGAAATATAAGTTGGTAAAATAGTGCGTGGAATTGGAAAAAAGAATAATAATCTCGTAGTCTGCCCCCGCAGCAAACAGTTTAAAGATCTTATTGTCTGTGCGGCAAGTTGCGATAATTTTTGTAAACAGTACTTAACGGATATTAGACTATCAATTTTACTGGAATATATTGAAGAACATCCGGAATATAAATTAACAGGAGTAATCATGGCTGAAAAGAAAACAGTTACTGAAAAGGTGAAGAAATACTGGGTTATTGACTCAGAGAAGAAAGTGGTGGAAGTTGCTGAAAAGGAAATATTGGATAATCCTCAGGAATACATCATGAAAGAGATATGGGATCGGCCACCTTTTAAATATGAAGTGATTATCGCTCTGAAAAAAGTTAAATCCTGATCTTACGGGATTTTCTGAGAATCAACAGGAGCAGGAAAATACCTGAAACTCCCAGGAAATCTGCTGTAAAATCCAGATATGAGCAGGAGCGTCCCGGTATCAGCAACTGGTGCAGTTCATCAATAGCTGGCAAGGCTAGAGCCAGCAGCAGATAATGCCGCATAAGCAGAGATTTCCCGTTCTGGCGCTGCATCAGATGATATAGAACTGCCAGTATGGAGTATTCCAGTAAGTGAGCCAGTTTATCCCAGCTTATCATTTTTTCAGGCGAGATAAAACGAACAGGAATAGATGAACCAATGAGCATCAGTATCAACCAGAAGTAAAAAGCAATTTTAAATTTTGTAGAAGAATCATTCATAAGATTGCAACAGCCAATATACGGGGAAAGGTTTTCTCTGGTAACGTGTTTTAAGGGGTAAATGCCGGCTGTCGGAAGAAAACCAGAGAACCAGTTTTTTCGATTCGTTAACCAGGTTATTAGTTAACATATCAGATCTTTCTTTATTTTCTGGAGAAATCTTTTTAAAATCCACTTCAACTTTGATGGCATCAACTTTCCCCAGAACCGAGTTAATTTTTTCAATTCCCACAATTGTGTAATCGGCGGACCAGATCAGTCCATTGGCATCCAGATAAAGCCGTTTTGGTGTATCCAGGTGAGTTCTTATATAGAAAAGTGCTGTAAAGAAATCACGTGTATCTTTATAAATGGGGTAAGTTTTGCTTCTATCAGAAGAGAGATGACTTGTTCTTACGGCAAGGTCATTATCCCGGTCATATAATATGGTCCGGTTTTCCTCATAATCTTTTTGGATTATAGTTTTATTTCTTCTTACCGGTAAATAGTCATCGACATATTCGGCAATATAACTGTTATCCATACCGGCGGCAATAGAAGCCAGAAAAGTTGCTTTAGCAGTAACCTTCAAGATCCTACCATCATCGGTAAGTACTACATTGACAACGTCTAAACCCAGGTAACTGATAGACATCTGCAGCTCTTCAGCTTTCAGGCTGTTAGCCAGGAGAAAGAAAAAGAGCAGGATACTAAATCTGGTTGTTTTCAGTTGAGAGTATTTCCAGGCGCACATAGTTAATACGCCGCGATTTGATATTGGTAACAACGAATTTAATACGATTATCATAGATAAATGAATCAAGGGGAACGGGTACACGGTTGAAGCTGTCATAAAGATATTCTGCCAGATTGTCGTATTCATCTTCCGGAATATCAAGATCAAATTTCTGATTCAGTTCCGATATAGTGACCATTCCACTGATAATATATTCTGCCTCACTCAGTTTACTGATAGTGGGACCTTCCTTGTCATATTCATCAAGGATCTCACCTACGATCTCTTCCATTATATCTTCCATAGTCAAAAGACCGCTGGTTCCGCCATATTCATCAACCACGAGGGCGATCTGTAATTTCCGGCGTCGAAATAAATTAAGAATAGTGCTGATCTGACTGTTTTCCGTAACGTAATTTGATTGCCGCAATAAGGAGCGGATCGAGTTGATTTCCGTATCGAGAATCACATCTTTGGCGTAAACAAATCCGATAATATTATCAATATTTTTCTTATATACCGGAATTTTGGAATGACCGGAATCCAGGAAACATTTCCGCAATTCAGCCAGAGATTCGTTTTCTTCGATGGCAACCATATCTACGCGCGGAGTCATGATCTCACGGGCTTTGGTTCCGGAAAAGAAGCGGAATATACTCTTGATGATCTCCTTTTCAGAGTCTTCCAGGGGATGATCAGTATTTTTTGAATTAAGCAGGTTTCTCAGGTCTTCCGGAGTGATGTTGCTGCTCTCGTTCAGTTGACCAGGGGAGGAAAACAGGTTATTGATAATTTCCAGAATCTTCAACAGCGGGAAAAGCATGTATGACAATATCAAAAGTGGCAGAGAAGCTTTACGACTGAAAGTTTCCGCAGAATTGAATGCTATAAGCTTGGGAGTTATCTCACCGAATATCAGTAGCAGGAATGTCATAAGCACAATCTCGAAGAAGATGACAAAGCCATGTGCACTTTTACCTAAATAGCGTTCACCGAACTTGAGGGCTATTACTGCTGCTGTACTGGAAGCAGTTACGTTCACAAGTGTGTTGCCCAGCAGAATCAATATTAACAGTGATCTGGGATTGCTTAAAAGATGGCTGATGCGTCTGTAGCTGGCTTGTTTTTTCTTTTCATACTTTTTAAGCTGAATCTTGGTAAGTGAAAAAAAAGCTGTTTCAGAACCGGAGAAAAAAGCTGATAACATTAATAATACTATCAGTAGTAAATATGGCAGTGAATCATCCACTATCTAACATCTGCTCCTTAATATAATTTCTGTATTCATTTTCTTTTGACCGCATTAATACTGCATCACTTTCGCTTATATGATCATATCCAAGCAAATGCAGAAACCCATGTAAAAAAAGAACCTGCAATTCATGACTCAGGGTCTGCTTACCCTTTTGACGGGAAGCCGTTTCAATGTCAATGATAATATCTCCCAGAAATTCCGCAGCAGGAAAATTGAAGGGGAAAGCCAGTACATCCGTTGCTGCATTTTTTCCCCGCCAGGTTTTATTTAACTTCTGCATATTCCTGCTGTTTACCAGCAGCAGAGATAGTGATAGAGTTGATTTTAGATTTTCACACACAGCTATTTTCCCGGCAAGTACCTGAAAGAGCACTCCCGTAATGTCGGCATCAGTTTGATTATTGAATTCAATTTCGATCATGGTCTTCGGGATATTCGATCCGGGTGCTGTAAACACCGGTTAAAATGGGATGCATGGCTTTTATGATTTTATTCAGTTCTTTGAGTGTCAGTGGTGCTTCTGCCAGCTGACCTTCGTGAATAAGTTTATTCACAGTCTCATGCAGGAGATTGTCAATTATTTCCGGATTAATTTCATTCATTGCTTTGGAGTGTGATTCTACAATATCAGCGATCATAATAATAGCAGCCTCCCTCGTTTGAGGTAAGGGGCCATCGTATCTGAATTCATGATCCTCAAATTCCAGATTGCTCTCAATTGCCTTATTCCTGAAATACTTGATCACTGAGGTTCCATGATGCTGAGAAATTATTGCTATTACCTGCTTCGGCAGTCCCGCGTTCTTTGCCAGTTCAATCCCGGCGCTGATATGTTTTTTGATGGCATAAGCACTCTGATTAGGTAATAAATCGTCATGAATCCTGGCTGCTGCCGGATTATTTTCTATAAAAACCTTAGTATTACTTAGTTTACCAATGTCATGAAAATAACTGCCAACGCGGGCTAATAGATGATTGGCACCAATTGCTTCGGCGGCACTTTCTGCCAGATTGCCAACAACCAGGCAATGATGATAAGTCCCCGGTATTTCTTTAGACAGTCTTTTAAGAAGTGGATTTTCCAGATTCAGCAATTCCAGCAGCTGCTGCCGCGTCACAATTTCAAAGCGTACTTCCAGATAGGGTATCAGGGATAATGCCAGTATCGTGGATATAAATACCGATATCCCCCCATAAAGAATCCGCTGCATTATTATCCCGAAACTTAATAACTGATTCAAACCGAAACCAATAGTAAACAGAACCAGAAAAATCATGATATAGATACTTACCGAAAGCTGACGGATATTAATCTTATTATAATTAGGTACAATCAGCACTGCTAAGGCGGATAAAGTTAGTAATAGCGGCTGCAGATATTGTCCCTGAGTGAGTATCACTACCAGAAAGAACTGCAGAGTAGTATATAGAAAGGCAAGTTTACGATTAAAAAGCTGCATGACAACTATTGTAAAGAAACTTAAGGGCAGGATCATCGCTGAAATGCCAAAACGGTTACAGATTACTATCGTCAGCAGCGATACGGTAAAAAACATTATTAATAGCAACAAATACTGTTTCTCTGTATATTGCCGGAAGTCGTCGATGGTTTTAATGAATAGTTTAAACATAACAAGAACCAGTAACACGGAAAGGAAGGTTCCAATAACCGATAATATTGCCTTGTAGTTCTGGTTTTCAACCTTCTGCTCATCGAGAGCTTTATGCAGGCTTTGCAGCACCTGTAACTGCTCTTCGCGAACTCGCTCCCCCTTTCTTATAATCGTTTCATTCTTGAGAACCTTACCCGCAGTTAAAGGCACCTGAAGTCTTGCTCTCTGTTTTTCCTGCGAAGTGGCATTTTGTGCCTGGATTATGTTTACAACCAGAACGTTGTCTGCAATTTCAGCAATTACTGCCTTTCCGGCATTATCGCTAAAACCGTCAATAAGTTTGTCTCGTGCTTCCTCATATCCGTAAAGCTTAAATAAATTGTAATCTCGAACGTTATTCTTTCTCTTAACGGTGATCTTGGAATCTGAATAATTTTCCGGATATATCCCAATCTCAAAAATACGTGCTACTTTTTCTGCAGTATAGTCATAGATTTTATTTCGTAATTGCTGGTTTATGAGGTATTGGCAGGTTTCCTGACTGAGATTGTAACCTTTGCTTTTCAATTCTTCCTGTAAGGTGGCTGAGTTACTCATACTGTCGGGTTTTTCAAAATGGCGGAAAATAATATCTAGGTTACGTAAGGCATTAAAAGTTATATTATCTGATATTGTGTAAATATCTTTAACTTGTTCTTCCGCCTCTTTCTGTTCCCTTTCAAGTCTGGCGGGGCTTTTGTAAATGTCAAATTCTATTGGAGCCACAATCTCACGCTCGGCAATTTGTCCTTGATTAAGATTAAGAGTGCGTTCCCAACTGCGAAAAGGATTAAAAACTACCTGCATTAGACTGATCAGGATGGCACTAATCAGTATAAGGGTGTTCTTTCTATCTTTCATAATTGTTACTAAAGAAAGAGAAAGCCTCCTGACAGGAGGCTTTCAAAATTAACCCGCTTAGTCGCGAGGTATTTCCAGAATCTGGTTCGGGTAGATAAGGTCGGGATCTTTGATCTGATCCTGGTTGGCTCTATAAAGCTGAGTCCATTTCAAACCACTGCCGTAAACTTCCGGGTAGGAGGCTATTCTCCACAGGCATTCACCCTTGTAAACTTTCCAGGTATTTGGTTTGCCACGTGGGATTTTTAAGACCATGTTCGGATCAAGTATGTTAGGATCCTTGATCTGATCTCGGTTAGCACGATAAATAATTCCCCAGAGGCTGGGATCATTATAGATGAAATGATAGCCGGCAATCTTGGATAGAAAATCTCCCTTTACTACTGAATAAGTATCTTCATAATATTTGGGACGCTTTGATTCCAGGTCGCTTTCCAGTCTGGTCATGCGGTTCTCGATCAGGAGCATTTCGTCCTGAAAATCCGGGATACGGGCATAATTATCCTTGCGGTAATCATTCCACTCTTTGCGAAGCGCATAAATATCTTTCTTGGCCTGCCAGAGTTCGCTATCCGAAAGATTATTGAAATCATTGATCTTCTGATTAAAATAGTCTATCTGCTTCTCTACGCTGCTCCATTTTGCGGCATCATTCTTATCAACTTTTAGATAATTAAGGACGTCATTATAAACCATCTGGTGCTCTTTATCAACTTCACCAAGCTGCATACGAAGCTCTTCCAGACGACGGTTAGCTTTTTCCTGACGGGCTATGGCATCCGCTTTGCGCGTCATCAGGTCGGTGCGGGACTGGGTTAACTGCTGCCAGTAAACTTCACGTTCCGCTTTACTTAATTTCTTGTATTCCTTTTCATTCAGGTAATTTACTTTCGCTGATAGAAGGACAGGTAACAATATGAGCAGGACAAGAGCAATTTTGATTATGTGTTTCATTTCTCTTCCTCCTACTTTGCCTGAATTTCAGCCTGATAGGCTTTTAGTTTGTTTAAATCCTGCTCTTTAGCAGCCAGTTCTTTTTCCAGGTTACGTACTTCCATTTCCAGATTGTCAGCGGCTAGTTCCTGATCTGTCGCTTCCTGCTCCAGTGTGTCCAGTTCCATCTTAGTTACTGGTGGTGGAGGGGGCGCACATGCTGCCAGGAATATCGATATCAGCACAATGACTAATAACATCAAACTAATCTTCCTCATTATCAACTCCTTTGCAATGTAATAACTCAGTTTTATTTTTCTGTATTTTTGAATATCCACATTGTTCCATTTTCTGTCAAGCATTATAAAGTTTTTTTTTCTCATATTAAAAATTACCCAACTTTGAATTACTTTTGCCTGCTCTTATTGCCTTGGAGCATACAGAAATATCTTTATTACATATTAGATATTATAATCAAAATTAAGGATTCGCAAAGTGAAAACATTGAGAAAACCTCATTTTCTTTTACGAATCCTCATTTGTAAAAGCCATTTTAGGAACAAATCTCCAGCTTTATCTTTTAACTCCGTGATTTGTAGAAAATCCTTACTGCTTATTCAGGAATTTATCGATACCAAGGGCTGCATTATGTCCATCGGCAATAGCGGATATGGCATCTGCCTTGGGATTGGCAATATCGCCACCGGCAAAGATTTTAGGATTAGTAGTCTGACCATGATCATTGATGATTACTTTCCCTTTCTTGAATTTTATCTGGCTTTCGTATTCTTCTGAAAGGAAGGAGTAATCTGCTCCCTGACCAATTGCTGAGATCACGGAATCAACTTCCACAAAATCGATGTCTCCTTCAATGGCAATGGGGGAGGGACGGGATGCTCCTTCCTTTTGAACCATTTCAGAATTATTCCAGAAGAATTTCAGTTTTCCATTTTCCGTTTTCTCGATTTTTATAGGTATTGCCTGGGTGATAAATTTAACATTTTCCTGATGCGCCTCGTGGATCTCTTCTTCATCAGCAGGCATATCTTCTTCACGTCTCCGGTAGATAATTGTAGCATCTGCGCCTAATCTCAAAGCAGTTCTGGAAGCATCCATAGCAACGTTACCGCCTCCGATTATAGCTGTTTTCATGCCTATTTTCGGTTTTAAACCTTTGGTCACATCATCAAGGATCTGCAAGCCGGAAAATACTCCTGGCAGATCTTCACCTTCAATTGCCAGTTTATATGGATCGACCAGCCCGGTGGAAAAGAATACAGCATCATAGTTTTCATAAAGCTCTTTAAATTGTGTATCTTTGCCTATCCGGTTATTAAGCTTGATTTCCACGCCTAGTTCTTTAATATAGTTCACATCCTGATCAAGCTGATCATAAGGCATACGGTATTCCGGTACTCCATAACGTATCATACCGCCGGCGCGTTCGCTGGCTTCATAAATATCAACAGCATAGCCGCTGGTGATCAGATAGTAGGCAGCGCTTAATCCGCCGGGTCCGGAACCGATGATGGCAACCTTTTTACCATTAGGTTTAAATTCATCCTGTAGAATACTTTTAAATTTTGAATCTTCTATCTGGTCAACAATATAGCGTTTGAGCCAGCGGATAGCGAGGGGTTCACCTTTAACGCCAATGGAGCAAGCGCTTTCACATAGATGAGTGCATATTCGTCCGCAGGTCGCCGGCATGGGATTGGTAGCATACAAAAGGCGTAAAGCTTCATCGAGATTGTCGTCTCGAATGGCACTGATATATTGAGGAATATCCATATGAGCAGGACATGATGCCACGCAAAGTCCACATTCCACACAGCGTTGCGCTTCTTTCATGGCTTCCGCTTTGCTGTAGCCCTTCACCATTTCCAGGAATGACTGCTTACTTTCCTCTGCCGTCATCATTTTCATATCAATTCTATCAAGATTTAGTAATGTGTAATTTTCATGCTGAGCGTAACCTTCTTCAAAGTTATCCCATGGTTTCTCAATAGCCCCGGGAATGAAACGGAAAACTTCCGGATCAGTATCGATCCAGATGTATTCATTGGACATCTTCAATGAACCTGTGGTGCAGATATCCACGCAGAGCGCACACCAGCAGCAGCGTCCGTAATCGATCCGGGGACGCAGACCGCTATCCTTAAAAGTGGTTTCTATGCCTTCCACGGGCATCATATCTATGGCTGCATTCTGGCAGATAGTTTCGCAGGAACCGCAGCCGATACATTTTTCCATATCATTCTGGTGAAAGCCTCGATAGCGTGGAGCGCCGGGGCGTTCTTCCAGGGGTTTCTGAGTCGTGTAAGGTTTATCAAAAGCCCGTTTCCAGACGTAAAATGGGGAGAGAAAATCTTTTAATTTCATTTACTTACCTCTCAATTTCCGGCGGATAGGTATGCAGAGATACCATCAGTCCTGCCATATCTGCGATATTAACGTTCACTGCCAGATGTTCCAGCAGAACCATAGCATGGGTATAGCTGGGACCGCGCACGTAAACCCGGCGCGGATAGCCGCTGCCATCGGAAACCATGTAATAACCATATTCGCCACGTGTGGATTCTGCTTTCACGTAAGTTTCGCCCACTGGTATTTTCCAGTTGAGCACGTTCGGTAGATTATGGTGATAATCGTTTCCAGCCGGCATATTTGCCATTATCTGTCTGATCAGGTCAATTGATTGCCACATTTCCTGCCAGCGCAGGTAAGTGCGGTTGTAAGCATCGGAATAGTCACGGGTGATCACCTCGAAATCGAGTTTATCATAAACCAGGTACGGCTCATCTTTGCGCAGATCGCGCTTGAGTCCGGTTGCCCGGGCATTGGGTCCCACGATGCCATATTTATCCACCATATCAGTTGTGATAACGCCCAGGTTCTGAGCGCGCATCTTAAATACCACGTTATTAAAAAGCACTATTTCTATTTCTTTGAGCAGTTTTTCTGTTCTTTTCAATACGTCTTCCAGGTGTTTATCCCAGCCTTGTGGCAAGTCATCGCGCACGCCGCCGGGGATGATATACATGTGATATATGCGGCCACCGGATAGTTCTTCAAAAAGATCAAGCACAAAATCACGCTGGGCAATCGCCCATTGCGCTACTGTGCCCATTCCAAAAGCGCCGCCCTGACCACCGATCCACATCAGAAAACTTGCCAGTCGCGATAGCTCCAGGGTCAAGGTGCGCAGCCATTTCGCTTTTTCCGGTATTTCTATGCCGGCAAGCTCTTCCGCAGCAGCCGCCAGCAGGTATTCATTAGTATCCGGTTCCGGTACGCAGATGCGGCAGACGATGGGGAAACATTGAATATAACGGCGGCGTTCCATAAGTTTTTCAAAACCGCGGTGCAGGTAGCCGACGTGAGTTTTAAGATCAACTACTTCATCTCCGCTAATGATCAGTTCCAGCGCCATATTACCGGTTACTCCCGGATGCTGGGGTCCCTGCCAGACCTTGATATATTTACCTGAATCCAGATCGAATTGTGATTTTCCGTCAACTACGGGAGGAAATTTGCTTCTATCCTGTTTCATCTATTTCTCCTCCTTAGGGTCGGGATACAGTTTCTGTTTCATATATTCTCTGGGGTCATGTGTTTCACGACCGGGACGTGGAAAATAGGTTTTCTCCGCATATTCCTTCGTGTCGAAGTCGCGGCGCATCGGCGGAACATCCTGCCAGCCTTCCAGGGCAAAATTCTCCTTAAGCCGGGGACTCCCGGGAAAATCAATGCCGAACATTTCATGCAGTTCCCGCTGATAGGTGGCAACGTGCTGCCAGAGATGATGTACGGAGATCATTTCGGGTTGACGCCGGTCCAGAAGCACGCGCAATCCAATATCGGTGTTTTCCTGGTAGTTATGCACCATATAGGTAAGCTGGATCTTTTCAATTTCCGGATAATCAACGGCAGTAATGAAAGCCAGATGCGTATAACCGGCGAAATCACGCAGCCAGGTCAAGGCATCAGGCAGTCTGTCCTGCTTAATGGTAAGAAACACCTGATTGGCATGCCGGGAATGCATCGGCTTAATGGCATACTTATCTATCAATTTTTCTATAAATTCCTTCATATAATATCTCCTACCAGTTATAATCCGGCATATTCCAGTCTTTTACGATCTTTTTCTGATTTGCCTTATACCAGTCGAAATTTCTGGCATATTCATTCTGCCCGTCAGTCTGCTGGGCTTTGATCATTGCTTTCAGTTTATTAAATCCGGCGATCAGCGCTTCCGGACGCGGCATGCAGCCCGTGATATAGATATCCACAGGCAGATAATGATCCAGCCTGTTAATGGTGTTATAACTATCCCAATACATCCCGCCATTGATGGTGCAGCTTCCCAGGGCGATAACGAATTTTGGTCCCTGCATCTGCTCATAACTGCGGATAACGCGCTTGAGGGTTTTCACGCTCATATAGCCGCCGATAACGAATACGCCTGCCTGCCTTGGTGTCGGTCTGGGGGCCAGACCCCAGCGGAACATATCAAAACGTGCTGTCATCAGCGGACGCAGTTCAATGGCACCGCAGCCGGTTCCGTAACCTAATATCCAGAGTGAATTGGCACGTGCCCAGTTCAGGAATTTCTCCACGTATTTACCCAGTGGCTTATAAGTCTGGGGCCGCGCATCACAGAAAAGCGGTTTTTCGTGTTCCGGCAGTCCGTCGTTTGCCAGTTTCATTTTATCTTTATTTTCCATATATTCTCCTTAAAAATATCCGGTAACGAGCACAGCCAGTATCCCGATAACCGTAGGCACACCCAGGAAAAAGCGGATGGATTGTTCGGTGCGGAAGCGTGGAAAAGATGCTCCGACAATCACCGTGATCATATAGATGCCAAAGGTTTTAATGAGCATGCTGAAGAGATTGGTTGCGCCGCCGAAATAGAGATTCATAAAAAGCGCCAGCTTGGCAATATTGAAGAGTCCCCGGTTCGTCTGCAGCAGACCCAGAAAATTACTGTGATATTCCGTGGGTGGTCCGATCGGTATTTCCTGAGGTGCGATCACGATACTGAAGGGATTATGCATATTCATTCCCTGCAAAGCGATCAGGGCTGCTATTGTAGCCAGCGGATTGGTAAACAGCGTCCAGTGCAATATCCCGCCCTGCTGGGCAGCCACGATGCTGGTGATATTCAGCGTGCCATACTGGATGACAATTGAAATGATTGAAAGAGCAAAAGGCAGTTCAAAAGCCGTCATCTGGCTCAAACCGCGTGCCACGCCGATGGCGCTGTAGGGATGTCCGCTTTCTCCGGCTCCCAGAGCCATGCCCAGTTGCCCGAAAAAGATGAAATACATCACCAGAAAAAGATCTCCGGCGAAACTGAAATTGCCAAAAACCATGGAACCATAAATGAACGGGATGAAAAGAAATGTACCCATTCCTCCGGCAATACGGAAGACCGGTCCCAGAAAATACATGATCCCATGACTTATGGAAGTCCTGCGGGCATTATTCTTGATGATGTCAATGATCGGCTGCCAGAAAGGAGGTCCAAAGCGCCCATGTGCCCTGGCTACCACTTTCATCATGATCCCGCCCAGCAGCAGTCCCCAGATCGTGGCAACACTCAGCGATATAAAGGCATATATGATACTTATTAAGAGTCCGTGTTCCATGTTATTTCACCCCCAGAAGAGAATATAATACTACGATATAAATAATTATATGCAGAGCATAAGTCTGCCCGTTTCCCGTGTAAATATGCCGGAATGTTGCACTGAGCGAATGGAACCATTCACTAACGGAATTCCAGAAATTTGTGATCTGTTCCTTGACCAGGAAGCCTATGGCTTTTTGATAATGCGCAAAGAAATTATAGGCAAAGTGAGTAGTTTCAGGTCTGTCAGGGCGTTCTGCAGCATATACGATGTTAAATTGCTCTACTTTCTGCACCATATTAACTCTCACCAGCAGCCAGATGAGCGGTACCATAAATACGCCCATGGTGATCATCATCACGGCATTACCGTTCCAGTAACCCAGAGCTGTGATCACAGTATAGCCATCCCAGTTCACATGTGAAGGGAACTGCGTTTCCACTGCCGCCATTATCGGTTTCAGGATGAGATTGGGAAACATCGAGATCGCCATGATCGCACCCACAAAGATGAACTGGGGTACGATATACCAGAGCGAAGCTTCTTTCACTTCCCGGAATCTAGCTTTAAGCTGTCCTAAAAAGATGGTATGTATCAGGCGGAAAAGATAAAGAAAGGCTATTGCTCCGGCAAAGAAGGAAAGTCCTGCCTGCAGGTACCAGCCTTTTTCTATCAGGGCTGTATATAATAACCACTTTCCGCCAAATCCCGAAAGCGGCGGTACGCCTGAAACGGCAATAATAGCAATTAATACTGAGATGAAAGATGCCGGCATCTTCTTGATCAGACCGCCCATTTCATACATCTTTGTTGTCCCGATGCGGGATACGATGCCTGCCACTGCCAGAAAGAGCATGCCTTTAAAAAAGAGATGCGTCACGGACATATAAAGCGCAGTGGTCCAGCCCAGATGACTGAGCAGTGAAACGGAAAGGATCATATATCCTAATTGGCTCATAGATGAATATGCCAGCAGATATTTGATGTCTTCCTGAAATACAGCCATCAGCGCGCCAAAGAAAGCAGTAAATACGCCGATCCAGCCCAGCAGTACCGGCAGCTCGAATATGCCCAGAACTTTATTCCCCATATATCCGAAAAGCAATATAAATCCCCAGAGACTGATCTTGCTCATCATGCCGGCAAATATCGGTGTTACTTCATCTTCCGCTTCCGAATAAGCTCCCGGCAGCCAGATATGAACTCCCATTGCTGCTGCTTTCACCAGGAATCCCAGGGCAAGTAATATATATACCGGGATCGCATAAATATTCAGATTGCTTAAAAGCACCAGTCCCAGTTCGCCAGTTTCGGCAAAGCTTAAAGCAAACGCCGTTAAGATCAGCAGCGCAGCACCCAAAGAAAACATGATATAAGTAAGTGCCGGTTTCTCCCCGTTTTTCCCGCGTAAAATCAAAAGCCAGGAACTCACGGTCATAAATTCCCAGGCAAGAAAGAATTCCATGGAAGATTTTGCCAGCGGGATCAAAGCTAGTGACATGATCAGCATCACCAGAAATTCCCAATACCCCTGCTTCGGTCTGGCTGAATTCAGGCTGGCAAGGGAAATAACTATGCCGCCGGCTATGAACATAAATTCAAAGATCAGCACAATGCCCTTAGCCAGAGGATATATATACCAGCCGAAGGCAGCCAGGATCAATATCATCACCATTCCCCGCATTCTTTCCGGCATAACGTCCAGCAGCCAGAGCACTGCTGCTGCCAGCAGCGGGAAAAAGAACATCGTTTTCATCCCCGTCATATAGGGGGCAAAAGAAGGAAATATGATCACCAGCACGATTGCCGCCAGCAGTGGAGGAAGAATCTTATATCTGGGGATGATCACCTGTTCCGTCTGTTCTCTTTTTATTGTGGCTCCAAACCAGCGGAGTAGATAAGCAGCTTCCAGCAAAGACCCGATTATAATGGGTACTATCCAGCCGATCATATTATATTGCGCCAGCTTGGTGATCAGTGTCCATTTGGCCCAGAATCCCGGGAAAGGCGGTAAGCCCACCAGGGCAAATATAAATACCGCAAATAGTAATACCAGCACCGGCTGCTTATTAAATGACCAGTCGCGCGCTTTTTCTTTATTAATAATTCCAGAAAGCCAGAAAAGCCCGGCTTTGGCCAGAAAATGATTTACAAATAATGCGGCAGCAATATCCGAAAGGGCATAGCGTATGTCCATGGCATCATTAAAACGGCGTACCAACAGCAAAACTGCCATCAGCAGTCCCATCTGCGCTATAGAGGAATATCCCAGCAGTCTTCTGGCATTTTTCTGTTTTAAACCCGTAAGATTGGAAAAAACAAAGGTCAGCATGCCAAAAAGTATCAGCATTCCATGCCAGCTATGGGGCAGCAGGGGAATAAATTTATAGAATACAAAGACCATGCCGGCAGCCACCAGGCTGGCTACCATGGCGCTGATCCCGGGTTCCGCAGCTTCATAAACGTCCAGCGCCCAGCCATTGGCCGGCCAGGGCTTGAGCTCAATAAGAAATGCCACCACTACCAGGAATAAGGCAATTAATCCGCCCTTGGATAGCAGCAGAGGATTCTCGCTGATGATCAGATCAAGATTCAGATTTCCGGTTATCCGGTATACATATATAATTCCCAGCAGCAGAAAGGCCGAGGCCAGTCCACCGGCTATTATGTATTTAAAACCTGCGCCCAGTGATCTGGCATCCTGTTTGATCCCGATCAGGGCATATAATGATATCGAGGTGATTTCCAGAAACACGAATATATTAAAAATATCTCGCGTCATGATCAATCCGTTCACTCCCATTATCAAGGTGAGGAAGAGCATCAGGGCATAAACTTTATTTTCCAGCAGCTTGCCATAGAGATATATTGCTCCCAGCAAAGCGCCAAAATTGACGAACAGCATAATGAAAGCTTCAATTGTGCCCATTCTTAGGTTGATGGAAAAGGGCGGCAGCGATCCCGCTGTGAAGATGTTTTCTATTAATGCCCCTTCGCCGAAAGCTCTAAACCATAATAAGGTCACAGCAAATATGGCGGTTAAGGAAAGATAAAAGACTCCTAGCGTTACTTTGCGCCCCAGTTTATCGATCACCGGCAGCAGAAAAGCTGAAAATAAAGCAATAACGAATATATAGATAGGATTTACCATTTCAACTCCTCGTAATCGCTGATTTCCAGCGAACCTTTGTGGCGGTGCATCTGGATTACGTAAACAAGCATCAAAGCTGTTACTGCCAGTCCAATCACGATTGCCGTTAATACCAGTGCCGAGGGTATCGGGTCAACGATCCGGTTGATGGCATCAATAGGGGAGAGGTCTGCATCAAAAATAGGTGCCGTTCTGCCTTTTATATAACCCAGTGATACTATTACTAAATGGATCCCGGTATCAATTATAGAAAAGCCCAGTATTATGCGGAAGAGATGTTTGCGCGTCAGCATGCCCCAAAGACCGATTATGATCAGGAGAAAACCCAGTATGGTGATTATTGTCATTTGTCCTCCCGTCCCAGTTTATTGAGTATGCCCACCAGTTCCGCACCCACTTTCAAGCCGATGAGTGAATATATAACAGGTATTGCACCGGCACTGAATATTTTCCCGAATTCTCCCAATGGCAGAAACCGGTTATCCAGAAATCCGCCGGCAAGTATTAATCCCAAAATGCCCATTATCACGTAAAAGGCACCTGATAGCGATTCCAGCCAGTTGAGTATATTATGATCAGGATGCATATTAATATCCGAAAGCATCAAAAGCACAATGGCAGAGGCGATAACTACTCCGCCCTGAAAGCCGCCACCCGGCGTGAGATGACCATGCACGAAAATATATACGCCAAATAGTATGATCAAAGGCAGAAGGAAGGAGGTTCCGCTTTTTAAAATTTCGGAAGCTCTTCTCTTTTTTTCCGGTAAAATTGTTTTACGCCGCAGCATAAAGCCTATTCCGGCTGTCGTGATAAAAAGCACGGTTACTTCGCCCAGTGTATCCAACCCGCGATAGGTTACCACCACGGATGTCACCAGGTTTGCTGCTCCCAGTTCCGCAGCTCCGTCTTCGGCATATTTGGCAGATGTCATTCCTAATTCGCTCAGCGGTTTTATCTCCGTGACCAATGGCAGAAATACCAGTGCCAGCAGGACTACGAAGATAAGTGAAAAAAATCTCTTAATCATGCTTATCCTCCTGCTTTTTTCTCACCAGGTGCAATGCATATAGGAATACTATCGTGGTCAGTCCCGAACCGATCGCTGCTTCCGTCATAGCCACATCAGGTGCTGCCAGTATAATATAGATTACGCTTGCCATCAGGCTTATGGCACCGCTGGCAATGATCGCCGAAAGCAGATCCTTCAGGTATAGCGCCATAAATGCTGCTGCCAGCATTAATATGCCCAGCACTATTATTATTGTTAATATCATACCAGTTCCTCCCTGTCTTCCTCATGAAGTTTATCAAGTACTGTCTTTTTGGTCAACCGGATGCCTATATAATGCGCAGCCCGTGCCAGGGCATGCGAAGATATGGGATTGGTAAATATGATGAATAGCACCAGTATGATAGTTTTGCAGATGCATACCTTATGAAAGTGCCCCAGTCCCAGACCAAGTAAAAATAATATGGAACCCAGGGTCGTCGCTTTCGTGCCTGCCTGCATGCGGTTATATATATCCGGCATGCGCAGCACGCCTAAAGCTCCCAGAAAGAGAAATACCGCGCCAATAAGACTGATAATTGCTCCTGCCATAGCCATTTATAGCCCCCTTTCCAGGTAACGCGCAATGGCAACCACGCCGATGAAACTTATCAGCGCATAAACCATTGCCACATCCAGGTAGATTTTTCTGCCCAGCATATAGCCCAGCCAGGCGATCAATGATATCGTGATAATGGTCATGGCATCCAGGGCAACCGTACGGTCGGCAGCAGTCGGTCCCAATAGCAGCCGGATAAAGGCAATAACTATGCCGGCTAAGGCTATGATACCCGCAATATTATAAATTATCTCAACCAAAGATCACCTCCAGGTATTTTTCAAAGTTTCTCACGATTGCTTCCGTAGCGCCTGATTCATCTGCCGCTTTCACGTCTATCCAGTGAATATAAAAATCCTCTCCGGCTGTCTCCACGGTCAATGTTCCCGGAGTTAGAGTGATGGAATTCGCCAGGATCAGTCTTGCCAGGGGACTTTTCAATGTGGTTTTAACCAGCACGATCCCCGGATTTATGGGTATCACGGGCTGGATCACCCGGAAGGCCACATCAAGATTAGACTTGATCAGCGCTCCCAGAAAAACGAATACGTAGATGATGGCGTAAATGAACGCTTTCAGACTCACCCGGAATTCTCCATATATACCCAGCTTTTTATAAAATAGCAGACTGATCAATAGAGATACACCTGCACCCAGAAGCAGTTCCTGAGTGTTAGTACCCGTTAGCAGCAGCCAGAGCAAATAGAGAAAGATAAACGAAAATAGTAGTTTTTTCATTGCCTTCATTTTCTCCCGATTTATTCTAAATTATGTTATAATTCACCAATGCTTCTGAAATGTATTATTAAATCAGCTTGAATGCTGTCAACATTCAAGTTATTATTTATATATTTAAGCACCTGCATTAATATCCTTGCTTCTATTTAATGCAGGTGAAAAAAACACACCATACATTATATTTATAAAGTAAGAAAAAATTGAACTATAGCAAAAAAAATGTCTTCGCCGCGCTCGGGATTAACGAGGGAGCGAGGGAGCGAGGAAGCGAAAAGGAGAAGGGGAGAAGAATCGAGATCCGAGATCCGAAATCCGAGACTGGACGTTCACCAATACGCAGCATGGGGAATGAACACGTCGAAAACAAGAACCGGTAATCCGTGATGGGTGATTAGTGACTGGTGATTCGGAATTAAAAATGTAGATCAAACTTTCCAGTTTGATATTCTTATCGTACCCAGGGCATCCCTGCCCTGATTCAATTCCCATTCAAAATTCATAATTCATAATTCATAATTCAAAATTACTAAACATCCCTGCCCTGATTTCGGGTCTCGGGTTTTACTTCTCACTTCTCACTGCGAACAAAGTGAAGCCATTCAAAATTCATAATTCAAAATTACTAATGGACGTTCACCAATGCGCAGCATGGGGAATGAACAATTCGGAAACCAGAACCGGTGATCCGTGATTAGTAATCGGTGATCCAGAAATCGTAAGAAAAGAAGATTTTTCAACCGCGAAAGCCGCGAAATGACGCGAAAGACACAGAAAGATTTCTTTAATTAATTCGAATCACAAATCACGAATAACGAATCACGCTGAACGAAGTGAAGCCCATTTTCGCAATTTCGTTTTTTCCCTTCTCCCTTCTCCAGATTTCCAGTCTCGGATTTCGGATCTCGAATCTCGGATTTCCTTCTCCCGTCTCCCGTCTCCCGATCCTAATCACTCTAAAGAAAGTGAATCAATAACTTGACATCTATTAATCTTTTTATGAATTTAACAATGAGGAATATATATGCATAACATATTAAGAGTTGAGTTTTATAATGTACTGGAAAATTGGAAAAAGGATGAAAATGACTATTATGCAAAAGACTGGACTATACATAAAATATACCACAAAAAGGGAGAAATATCCATACAGGTATTTATAGGGAACATAATAGAATTAGGATCATTTTCCAAAAAGATTATTATCAAGAAAAACTTTACCACCTATGCCCAACTAGATAAAACTCTTGATGTAATGAAAGATATTAACAAATTTCATCGTGTAGTTAAATTAGCAGATAAAGAATTCCATGCCCAAACAGAAAAGTGTATTGATGAAATCACAGATACCATCTGGGATAATGTCATGAAAGAGTTTCTGGAAGCCGATATCCGTAATAAATTAATAGAACGCGGTATTCCAATAGATCCGCAGAAAGATTCACTAAATAATTCACTCCAAATGACAGAAGAGGAGCAAAAACTCTTCCAGGATACCATGGCAAAGCTTAAAAGCATAAAAGACCCTGATAGTGCAGAAACTAAAGATCGAAATGACGAGGAAAAGATACCGGGAAATTGAGAACACCTTTGGAGTAAATTGACAGTGTCAATTTGTAGAAAACGTAGTTTTCTTAACTCATTTTATTAGCAACGAACAAAACTAACAAAACGAACAGAAGAAATCAGTAAATGAGTCTTCACGTCGTTCAGCGTGATCGGTAATCGGTGATGGGTGATTGGTGATTAGTGACTGGTGATTGGAAAATCAGACCAGGGATGGTCTGTATACGTATCCAGGGCATCCTGCCCTGATTCAATTTTCATTCAAAATTCATAATTCCAAATTCAAAATTACTAAACTTCCCTGCCCTGATTTAATTCCCATGCGAAATTAGGAAATTGTGAAACCGTGACGGAACGCCGAACCCCAACTCGGCTCTTCAATATAAGTCCTATACGTCCAATAAGTCCTATATTCAAAAAAAACTGTGATCCGTGATGCGTGACTTTCTCCCAATTTCGCACTTTCGTGCCTTCGTGCCCTCGTGATTTCGTCTCACTTCTCACGCTGAACGAAGTGAAGCCCATAATCCATAATCCGTAATTCTTAATCCTTAATCTATATACGTCCTTAATCTCTTCACGTTCATAATCCTTAATCCATAATCTATAATCTCTTCAAGTCTCCCGTCTTCGCATTTTCCAATCACGAATCACGGATCACCAATCACGCTGAACGAAGTGAAGCCCTTAATCCATAATCCATAATTCTTAATCCTTAATCTATATACGTCCTTAATCTATATACGTCCTCAATCTCTTCACCCTTATTCGTGAAGATTCGCCTGCCGGGGCGTAATGGAATGAAGACTGGTGTTATTCGCTTGTCGGGGCGTAATACAATGAAGACTGGTGGTAGAAAAGAAAGTGAAGTTCAGATAATGGGCTCATCAGCATCATTATATCCAAAGGGATCAACGAAATGGTCACT
Organism: Candidatus Cloacimonadota bacterium; assembly: GCA_021736135.1. Taxonomy (GTDB): domain Bacteria; phylum Cloacimonadota; class Cloacimonadia; order Cloacimonadales; family TCS61; genus JAIPGO01. The sequence continues at coordinate 368 of JAIPGO010000035.1, read as the reverse complement.
TGTATTTTTGGTTAATACCCGCGCCCTGTTTTTATGAATATTATCTAATTCACTAAGATAATGCCAATTGGGCACATCTACCCTGAATTCACTTAATAATGTGTCCAGACTAAGATGCATCTGTTTTGGTATCTTCCAGGCTGTTTTAGAAATGCGATAAACTAAGGAAAGCAATTCTTTTTCTGAGAGCGGCTCATGAATTTGTAAAAAATCATTAAGCGTAGGAGGTGTAGTTATATGTGCATAATCATAATGGCAATAACGGCTGGTATAAGTTAAAAGTAATCTGTCCCAGGTCAAAAATATCTGTGCCCTGTTATTCTGCAGAGAATTATATTTTAGATATGTCAGCAGATTTATATCATTAA
>JAIPGO010000034.1 GCA_021736135.1 Candidatus Cloacimonadota bacterium | reverse complement strand
GTCTATAAAGATCAATTTTTTTACTGAGAATTACCACTAACACATAAACAGGGACTAAATTCTTAACCTATTTCCCTGCTGATCCATCTAATTTAAATTTTCACCTCTGATATTCTGCCAATTATGCAGAATTCATTATCATAAAATTTTTCAACCCACTTTATGGTCAAGAATTTTCAGATGGAGAATATTCTTCACCGCTTTCAGGCGTGAGTAGAAAGAAAAAAGTGAACAGTGAATAGTGATCGGGAACATGCGAAGAGAAGATTTTTCACCACAGAGACACAGAGAGCACGGAGTAAATGTAAAATGTAAAAAAGTAAAACATCGGTACTCGGTTTTCTTTTTATCACGTCTCACGATTCACGGATTTCCTGTCTTTTCTCATTTTCGCATTTTCTCACTTTCTCATTTTCGTTTTTTGTGGTCTCAGATTTCGGTTCACGGCATCCAATCACTGTTCACTGTTCACTAATCACTTCTAAATGATATAGATTAAAAAGGATTTCTTCTGTTCGTATTGTTCGTTTTGTCTTGATGAGCCGGAAGTTTACGTAGGCTATTCGCTGCTAAGAAAGAGTTTTGAAGAGAAGAGTTTCAACCGCGGATTAAACGGATTTAACGGATTTTACTTTTTACATTATTCTTCCCAGTCACGAGTCACCTGTCACGCTGAACGCAGTAAAAATATTAAATCCTGTTACTCTTTTTCTTACCTGTTCTCTGGCTTTTTTTTTCCAGTAATTTTTTTCTGTTTCGCTTAATTCCTGCCACTTTGAGGCGATAGCGGGCATATTTTTATCAAAGGCAATTGTCTGCGGGTTACTGCTGTGGTCGTAAGTTTTTCGATGATACATCCAGGGATTCTGCCGGTAACCGTCTTTATATTTCATGTCCTTGCGCGTAAAGTGAATTTCCTCAAAGAGTTTACCATCCATTGCCAATATCCAGTTACGCTTGCTTTGCATACCGCGCCAGTAAGTTTTCAGGCTTTCATATTCAGGTTCCGGCATTGCCAGAATTTCTGTCAGATGCGCTTCCAGCCATTCTTCATACTTTGAATCCAGATCTGCTGCAGTGATGATGAACCATCTCTGACAATAGATATCATCATTATAATAAACATTTAAAAGTTTTTCACCCTCACTATGAAAACTGAAACTAAGATCAGTGCGTCGGCTTACAGTATATACACTACCCATTTCATTACTTTGCCAGATAAATTCATATTCACCGCGTTCCCGCACGTAAAACACAGTTTCAGCCAGGAATTTCTGTTTACCTTCCGGCAGAATGTAAGGCGTGTAATAATTAAGTTTTTTGATCACACTGCCATAGTCCTGATTCCGCGGATTACTCACGCTGGCAGCAAATTTCCTGATCCATTCATTACGGATAGTCAAATTAGTCCGTTTATAATGCGATAAAGGCTCATAAGGGTATTTTTCCACAACGCCATTACGCTTGGTGCGGTAAACTTTTCCATTAAATTCGCCATGAATATCAAAGTTTTTCTCAAAAAAGTCCAGGGCAGTTAATGAGCGATCCATAATAAAACCTCCGGTTTTTTTTTACGAGACTCGAGACTCGAAACTAGAGACTCGAATTTCGGATATCGTCTTTCATCTCTCTGATCACTTATATACCAATTTTACATTTTACATTTTACATTTTACATTTTACATTGGGAAATGTCAACTATCTAACTCCTTGTTTATGTGGGTTTTCCACATAGTCATTTTCACTTTTCCGGAACCTTCTTTCACCAGTATATCTACGATCCATATTATTTCTATATGTGGGTACACTATTTTACCTTTTTGCACCAGAGAAGTATATAGGAGGGTCAGAGGAGGTAAAGAGGAGGTACAAGTCCGTCACAACATCGATCAATCTAACAACATTATGTCAGATTGATCGATGTTGTGATGTTCGAGATCCTCCTCTGTACCTCCTTAGTACAACCCTATTGATTTCAATTATGCTGGCATCCCGCTGAAAAAATATTCAGAGATATTTATAACAAATTATTCAGCAAAAAGATAGTGTTGATTATGATTATGGAATTTCTTCTATTAATGGAAAAGATATCCCAGCTAAGTCAAGAGTTTTGGACGGTACTCCGGACAAGACTTTTGGACGACACCAATGAGATGATGTTTTTATGTAACTGGTTAATCAGACTTACATTAGTCGCTCAAAAGTCTTGTCCTGAGTACAGTCCAAAACTCTTGGCTTAGCTGGGTGACAATTTCTTTGAATTTAAATTTTCAATGAATACAGAAAAAACGGGGGGATGCGAATATTGATTTCAATTATGTGATTGACAAATAATTATACAATTGTTATAGAGGTTAGTTGTATTTCATAATTAAAGGGGCAATGATGAAAAAGAAAAATTTTATTCTATTATTTGTATGTGTGACGTTATCAATTTATGCTGTGACGATAAATATACCGGAAGACTATGCAACAATTCAGGAGGGGATTGATGCTTCTGAAGATGGGGATGAGGTAATCGTGGCACCGGGAACTTATGTGGAGAATATTAATTTTAATGGTAAGGCAATTATATTAGGTTCGTGGTTTTATACTACTCAGGATACGAGTTATATTTCTCAGACGATCATTAACGGCAATCAGGAAGGGAGTGTGGTAACTTTTATAAGTGGGGAGACTTCTACAACTGTTTTAACGGGATTTACTATAACTGATGGTAATGCTGAAGACGGAGGCGGGATATATGTGATTGAATCCGGACCACATTTGGAAAATTTGCTGGTCATTGATAACTCAGGTTTTTTTGGTGGCGGGATTTATTGTGATGGAGAAGCCAGCTTAGAAAACCTGGAAATCCGAGATAATCAGGCAGAATGGTATGGGGGAGGTTTATCCTGTGGGAGCAATACAAATCTGCTGAACGTGAAGATCATTAATAATATTTCTTCTGGAAATGGCGGAGGGATAGACTGTTTTGGCACCGAATCTGTAATATTTACAGATGTGCTGATAACTGGCAATTCTGCAATTGGTTCCGGTGGCGGCATCTATTGCGGGAATTTTGGCATGTGTACGCTTTCCAATGTGACTATCACAAATAACTCAGCCGGTGCAAGTGGGGGTGGGATCGCCAGTTATCATTCTTATGGCTCTTCAGTAATTTTCGATAGTGAGAATCGCTGTAATTTGTATTATAATAATGTGTCAGGACGTGGAAACGGGAGTGAGATATATTTTACCAGTCCCATTGATGTGATAGTAGATACTTTTACGGTGTTAAATCCCTCTGATTTTCATGCAGCACCTCTGGAGAATTTCAGTTTTGACATCTTGCATGGATTGCAGGAGCAGGTTAGCGCCGATCTTTATGTATCTCCGCAGGGAGATAATCACAATACAGGTCTGGATGCCGCAAATCCTTTAAAAACGGTACAATATGCCTGTTCGATAATTCAGGCGAGTAGTGTAGACCCTCATACGATATATCTTTCTGCAGGGATTTATAGTCCATCTGTTAATGGTGAGTTTTTCCCGATAAATATACCGGCTAACGTTTCCCTTTGCGGAACAGGTGAAACAGAAGTGATATTAGATGCAGAGAACACGGGCAGAGTGATCATGATTGATCAGGCAGAAAATGTTACCGTTTGCGATCTAACGGTTACTAATGGTTATGGTGACAAGAATGGCGGAGGGATATATTGTCTGGAAACAAATTTGATTTTGGAGAATATCACAGTAATCAATAATTACGCAGATGGCTGGGGAGGGGGAATATATTTTCAGGGCTTTAATAATATATTTTTAAATAATTTACACATACTCAATAATTCAGCGAGACTTTCCGGGGGAGGTCTTTTTTGCCTGAGTTCAAGCCCAAACCTGACCAATGTAATGATCAGGAATAATAGTGCCAGAACAGGAGGTGGAGTATGTCTTAAAGGGAATTGCAGCCCGGCTTTTGCAAATGTTACGATAACATACAATATAGCAAATCTTGGTGGGGGCATTCATCTTGATCTTAGTTCTGAAGTAGAGTTCAGTAATGAAAATCGCTGTAATATTTACCTGAACAACACCAATAACCGCGAGAGTGGGAGTGATTTATATTCCACTGATGCTGTTAGCGTGATAGTTGATACATTTACAGTAATGAATCCCACTGATTTTCAGGCATCACCGCTGGAGAATTTCAGTTTTGATATCCTGCACGGCTTACAGGAACAGGTAAGTGCAGACTTGTACGTGTCTCCGTTGGGAGATAATAATAATAGTGGATTAGATCCTGAAAATCCCCTGAAGACAATCCAATTTGCCTGTTCTGTAATTATGGCAGACAGCCTGGATCCTCATACCATTTATCTTGCGGAAGGTATTTATAGTCCCGGCAGCAATGGTGAATATTTTCCGGTAAATCTGCCTTCTAATGTCTCGCTTTCAGGAACTGAAGCAGCTAATGTGATTCTTGACGCTGACGGCACGGCAAATGTTATCTTTATATATCAGGTGGAAAATGTTAAAATCAGTAATTTAACAATTACAGGTGGTTATAGCACAACTTTTGGTGGAGGCATCTATTGCATGTATGCGAGTCCGTATTTGCTTAACCTGATCATTGCTGGGAATTCAGCGCAAATGGGGGGCGGGATGTTCTGCACTTCTGAATCCAGACCAATATTAGCGAATGTCACTTTTTCGCATAATTCAGCTATATTTGGGGGTGGAATTTATTGTATGGATGGGGGAAGTGCAGTTCTGGTAAACTGCCTGATGTGGCAGGATACTCAAGCTGAGATAATTTGTGATTCTGATGTAATCCACACTTTAATTGTTGCTTATTCTGATATTGAGGGTGGACTTGATGGAATAGTAAATTATGGTCAGGGAGAAATAATCGGGCTGGAAGGAAATATTGATGATGCCCCGATGTTCAATGATCCGGAGTCAGGAGATTATTCTCTGATGGTTGATTCACCGTGTATTGATGCTGGTATAGCCTGGTTTGAATATGAAGGTGAGGTGTTCGCGGCCTTTCATGAAAACGATTATTTCGGATCTGCACCTGATATGGGCGCTCTGGAATATGGAATCGTCAATACTGACGAATTGAAAATTGAAAATGTAAAATTGAAAATTAGTATTTACCCTAATCCTTTCAATCCGGAAACAACAATTTCTTTTTTTACCACCACCAGCCTTCGTGGTACTACGACGTGGCAGGCAGAGAGCACAGAGAACACAGAGTTATGCATTTACAATTTAAAAGGGCAACGCATCCGCAAATGGAAAATTGAAAATGTAAAATGTAAAATAAATTCTGTTGTCTGGGACGGGAAAAATGATTCTGGTAAGATGATGGGTAGCGGAGTTTATCTGGTGAGTTTTAGAAGTGGTGAAAGATGCGAGATGAAGAAGCTGATTTTGTTGAAATAGAAGATTTTTGAACCCCGTTAACAGAGTTAACTTTGTAGATTACTGGATTTCTTCTTCGGGTGGACAAATAATATTGAGGAGATATTTGAATGGTTAAAAGAGAAATTATAGAAATTGCGAAGAAGTATTATGCCTTTCTTTTAGCAGAGAACTTTCAAATTTCCAGTGCTTATCTTTTTGGATCTTATGCTAAGGTGACTGCACGTCTCGAAAGTGATATCGATATTGCGTTTATATTTAATGAACTTGCTGATGCCATTGAAATGCAGATAACTCTAATGAAATTGAGAAGGAAATTTGATCTTCGAATTGAGCCACATCCCTTTGAAAAGAATGATTTGAATGATATCAACCCTTTCCTGGAAGAAATCTTAGTATCAGGTATTTCAATTGATTAGATAGTGCTTGTCTGAATAACTAATAAACATCCCCACCCCAAAATCGGCGAAACCGATTTTGGAGTAGGGGATGTTTATTTCATATTTCTCTATAAATAAATATCATCTACGATGAATGATCATAGCTTTAGTTTCAATATTCGCTCATCTGCTTTTTGTTCCTGGAGTGGTCCAGTAAATGATAATTCTTTGGTGGCTGCATCCCAGTTCAGGGCTTCGCCTGTATAGAAATTACCCCAGTTAGCTTTATTTTCTTCCAGAAATCCGGGGATATCTTTTTCTGATATTTTGTTTGCTTTTATGGCTGCTGCTGCTTTCAGCATATTCTGATGTATTTGATTATCGTGCGGCAATGGTAGATGATTTAGATAACCCTGATTGTCAGAAGTTAGAGACATTATCAAGCCAATCGGATTATTTATGTAGTTGATCCAGTGGATGGGCACATTTTCTATTGTACCGAATTTCCTGTAAAAATCTTGCACAGGCAGTTCCGAAAGTTCACTCAGATTTTCAAATCTTTGAATTCTATAGTTCAACATTTGATTTGCTTTCACTAAAAGTGGATTAGCTTTCTGAACATCTTCTCTGTCAACCTTCAGGTCAAGAAATCCCCTGGGAGAATGAAGATTTCTTACATAAGGAGCAACTGCTAAGTCATATTCTCCCATAAAGGCTTTTCTAAAACTAATTTCTTTTGCAGACAGTGGCGAATAATTTAATACGGATTCAGTAAGCAGCGGGTCTATGGTTTCCTCATAGTTTATCAGTTCTTCACAGGTGCTCAAACTGACGCGGTACAAGACGTTTCCCACAAGTTTGAGCAGCATATTGTCTGCCTGTTGCACTATCACTCTACTTACAGCCATATTCTTTTCCAGTCTTGCCACGGCATTCTGCCGGTCACCATTAACATATTTGAGAACAATGTCTGCGCAGTATAAACGGTGAAATAATATGAGTGGCATAAAGGAGGTGATGTTTACGAAGAAATCCTGAAACACGGGGTTATTGATATATTCGTAGTTTGGAATGCGATTATAACGCTCTTCCAGATAATCATAGCGCTGCATATTTTGCTGTATCATTTCACTATTTGTCCGGATTGCTGCAATGACGTTTTCTGCCATAAAAAGTTCCTGTAATATTTCAAGACCTTCAATCATATCGGGTTGTTTCAATGATCCGGTTTCTACCTTATACTTCGGACCCAAAAAGCCGAAAGATTTGTAAAATTCAATGTTGGCATCATTAACTCTGGTCACTTCCTCAAAGCCTGCTTCAAAAGTATCTATGCTGTCAGCCGAACTAAAAGAGTATAATTCATAAAAGCCATTTGCTCGCGGGTTATCTTCCGGTGAATAATCACGGATTGCCATCTCTGCTTCCGGAAGTAATTGCTGCTCATATTGCCAGAAAACGTTCAATATTATAAAGATCAAAATTGTGATGTAAAAAAGGATTTTCCCTGTTTGCCAGGCTTTGATGTCTTTTTGACTGGCTTCAGAAGGGCTTTCATTAAGGCATAAGATCAACGTGCCGGAAAGCTTATCTGCCCAGTTTTGCCTGCGGCTGTCCCAGAGAAGCCATAAATATCCAACCAGGAAAGAAAAAAAGGACAAATAGAACACGACAATACGTTTGAGTGAGGTTAATAATGAGGGCTTGTGACCCGTTTTATACTCCACAATGCGTAATTTCAGAGCAAACATACCAACGCTCGCTCCAAAGAAGCGCCACATTAAGATAAAATACAGTGATGGAATCACCAATATTACCATCGTCAGGGCAAAGTAAATACCTGTTCCACATACAAACATTGGGTAGAAAACACCTTTCAGCAGCAGAAAAGATACAAAATAAAAGAGTATTATTACAACCTTATCAATGATAAATGCGACCAGTCTTTGCAGACCAGCAGAGAAATTTGATTTACCTGTTTCCATTAGTTCCCCCTAATATATAATAGGAAGTGGAATTATGTGTAATCTTGTCAATATAAAATAAATCCAGAATTCAAAAAAAATAGCCGTAGATGTACAAATTACACTAAGCAAATTTAAGAATTAATCTGTAATCACCGATTTACTTTCAGCCAATCGGCAATCGCTTTGGATATCGTGGAATTTTTTTCTATTGACAGGTGGGAAAGGGAAAAAGAAATTGTCCCCAAATAAATTTGAAGGAGTATAAACATGATGAATTTTACAGTGAGATTGCGTAACAACTAAACGCAACCGGTTTGCTTTTTAAATAGAAGTAATTTATTGATAATTAGCTGCCCTTGGCAGAAAATATATTGGTGGAACCGGAAGCGTCAGAAGTAAAACGCCTGGGTTCCACCCTTTTTTTATCAAAAAATCCCGTGGAATTCAGGTCCGCGGGATTTTTTGTTTATGGAGGTATTATTACGATGAAGAATTTGAAAAGATTATGGAGCTTGATGCGGGGAGAGAGACATTTATACATATTTGCGATCATAGCAGTGGCAGTGGCAGCGCTGGTAAACTTCGTCTGGCCTCTTGTCTTGCGGATCACGGTTGATAACATTATTGGTAAAGCAGCGCTGGAAACCAAGACCTGGATTGATCCTTTGATCAAGGGTATCTTTGATGGGCTGGGAGGCAGGGAGCATCTGAGTGCTAATCTTTGGATCTGCGGATTGATACTCGTGATTCTGGCGGTTGTGCAGGGGCTATCACAGTTCTTAAAGGGCAAGTGGAGCGCCAGTGCTTCCGAGAATATAGCGAAAAATATCAGGAACCGGTTATATGATCATATTCAGAAGCTGCCTTTCAGTTATCACCAGAAAGTGGAAACGGGCGACCTGATCCAGCGAAGTACCTCCGATATTGAGACGGTTCGCCGGATGCTGGCGATGCAACTGGTGGAAATAGGCAGAACGGTTTTTATGTTTTCCTTTGCCATGAGTTTTATGCTGCCGATGAGCTGGAAACTTACTTTGATGTCAATGGTGTTTATGCCATTTATAATGGCATTTTCATTTATATTCTACCGTCGCATACGGAATGTATTTGAGCAGGTGGAAAAAGCGGAAAGCAAGATGCACAGCGTGATTCAGGAAAATGTAACAGGAGTGCGCGTAGTACGGGCATTTGCAGCGCAGAATTTTGAGATCGGGAAATTTGAAGAAAGAAATGGCGGTTATACGCGTGAACTTTACCGGATGATGAAACATCTGGCGATGTTCTGGTCATTTTCCGACCTTTTATGCGGAATGCAGATGGTGCTGGTGATATCCATAGCCACCTGGCTGGCGGCAACGGGAAAGATAACTCTGGGAACGATGATGGCATTCAGTTCTTATATCGGAATGCTGATCTGGCCCTTCCGTTCCTTGGGCAGAATCCTGGTGGATGTGAGTAAAAGCGTAGTATCCATTGGCAGAATAGATGAAATATTGCAAGAGGCTGAGGAAGACCTGGGCTCAGCAGAAGGACAGCCGGTGAAGGGAGATATTGAGTTTAATGATGTGTGGTTTGGTTATGATGCAGAAAAACCGGTTCTGAAGGGCGTAAGCCTGAAGATCAAGGCAGGAGAGACAGTGGCTTTTTTGGGAGCTACGGGTTCCGGGAAATCAAGTCTTGTGCATCTGCTGCCGCGGTTATATGAATATCAGAAAGGCTCAATATTGATTGATGGTAAAGAATTAAAAGATATGGATAAGCACTACATTCGCCGGAATATCGGCATCGTACTGCAGGAACCATTCCTGTTTTCCAGATCGATAGAGGAAAACATCGGTATAAGGGAGCGGGAATTTTCCCGGGAAGGAATCGTGAAAGCAGCAGAGCAGGCAGCGGTGCATGAAGTGATCAATGAATTTGATAAAGGCTATGAGACGCTGGTCGGTGAACGCGGCGTGACCTTAAGCGGTGGACAGAAACAGCGGATCGCTATGGCTCGCACACTGCTGCAGGAAAGTCCGATACTGATCTTTGATGATTCGCTTTCGGCAGTAGATACGGAAACCGACAGGCGGATACGTGAGCGTTTGCGGGAACGTCAGCAGCAGGTGACAACGATCATTATTTCACACAGGCTGACCACGATCTCGGAAGCAGACCGGATATACGTTCTGGAAGAAGGGAAAATCACTCAAAGTGGCACCCATCAGGAATTGATCTTGCAGCCGGGGATCTATCAGCGGATATGGAAGATACAGAGTAGTTTTGATTTAACCGAGGTCGGTTAAATCAAAAATTGATGATGGACGATGGACGATGGATGATTAAATTCAAAATTCAACATTCAAAATTCAAAATTATTTGAGGTAGTTATGCAGGGATATGAAGAGTATGATTATGATAAGCAGTTTGATCCTGCTACTTTTAAGAAGATATTGGCATATTTAAAGCCGATGTGGCGACTGATGGCGGTGCTGGCGTTTCTGATGATGATGACGGCAGGTGTGGATATTATTTATCCGCTTTTCAGTCGCTGGGCGATTGATCATTACATTATACCGGGAAAGACGGGTGGCTTCGGGCTATTTGTGGCTGGTTTTTTGGGTATATTCATCTGGCAGAGTTTCAATATATACTTTTTTATAGTATGGGCTGGCAAGATAGAGATAGGGTTATGTTACCGGATACGGCGGGACGGATTCAAGAAACTGCAGGATCTGGCATTCCGCTATTTTGACAAGACGCCTGTGGGCTGGATAATGGCGCGCATGACATCGGATACGGGACGGTTAAGCGAGATCATATCCTGGGGACTGGTGGACATGGTTTGGGGAACGGTGCTGCTGATCGGTAATATCATAGCGATGCTGCTGCTCAACTGGAGACTGGCATTATTGAGTCTTTCCATTGTGCCGGTCATGGCGGTAGTCACGTTTTATTTCCATAAACTGATTCTGAAATCTTACCGTGACGTGCGAAAAACCAATTCGCGCATCACCGGTGCAGTCAGTGAGGGAATTGCCGGTGCCATAACCACGAAAACATTAGTGCTGGAAGATAAAAATCTTAATGATTTCCAGAAACTGACCAGCCGGATGTTTCGGGTATCGGTGCGGGCTGCTGTTGTATCAGCAATATTTCTGCCGATACTGCTGGTTCTGGGAATGACAGGAACTTCTCTTGTACTTTGGAAAGGCGGGAGCGGAGTGTTGCATGGAACTGTAACCTTTGGCACGCTGGCTGCTTTCATCAGTTATATTTCCATTATGATGGAGCCGATCTATCAGATAGGGCGGATATTTGCGGAACTGCAGAATGCCCAGGCTTCCGCGGAACGCATCTTTTCGCTGCTGGATGAAGAAGTGGAGATCTGCGATAATACGGAAATAATTAAGAAGTATCAGGTTGAAAATTACGAATATAGCGAAAGTCTGAAGGCTATCCACGGCGCCATAGAATTCGAGGATGTGAGCTTTGAATATAAGGATGGTGAAAAAGTTCTGGAAAATTTCAGTCTTAGCATCAAAGCCGGAGAGAAAATAGCGCTGGTGGGGGAGACCGGTTCCGGTAAGAGCACGATAGTGAACCTGATCTGCCGGTTTTATGAGCCGCAGAGCGGCAGCATTTTGATAGATGGTATTGATTACCGGGAGCGACCGCTTTTATGGCTGCAGTCCCAGATCGGTTATGTGCTCCAGACTCCGCATCTATTCAGCGGTACGATACGGGACAATATCCGTTATGGCGCACTGAAGGCTACAGAAGACGAGATAATTCAGGCAGCGAAACTGGTAAATGCGCATAATTTCATCAGCGAAATGGAAAAGGGATATGACAGTGAAGTGGGTGAAGGTGGAGCAGGATTATCTTCTGGACAAAAGCAACTGATCTCATTCGCCAGAGCGATAATCGGTAATCCTGCAATATTCGTGCTTGATGAGGCTACTTCATCAGTAGATACGGAAACTGAGCAGATGATCCAAAGGGCAATTGAGCAGATACTTCATGCAAGAACAAGCTTCATCGTGGCGCACCGGTTATCGACGATCAGGTCAGCAGACAGGATACTGGTGATCAGCAAAGGCAAAGTGATCGAAATGGGAAATCACGAGGAATTGATGATAAGAAAAGGTTATTACTGGCAGCTTTACAGCAACCAGTTCATGGAAGAAATGTATAAAGCGATTTAAACGATGGACGGAGCGCCTGCGGCGCGATGGACGATGGACGATGGATGATGGACGATGGATGATGGATGATGGACGATGGACGATGGACGATGGACGATGGACGATAGACGATGGACGATGGACGATGGACGATGGATAATAGGAGGCATTATGAGTCAGAAAGAATTGATAGAAGTTGAGGAGAAATTACCTAAGGCACATCTGGTAGGGATTTGCGCACCTAAAGATGAGGATGCAAAACTGAAATCGCTGCAGGAATTAAAATTACTGGTGCAGACGATGGGGCTGGAAACCGGAAGCATAAATCTGCAGAAACGAGACCGGCCAGACAGAGCGCTTTATACCGGAAAAGGCTTTATTGAGGAAGTAGTGTCCGGGATGGCAGAAGACGATCTGCTGATTTACGACAATGACCTGCATCCGTCGCAGATACGTAATATCAGCAAGAAAACCAGTAAAGACATCATGGACAGAACAGAAGTGATATTGGAGATATTTAAACAGCATGCGCGCTCCAGTGAAGCGAGGATACAGGTAAACCTGGCACGTTATGAATATGAACTGCCGAGACTACGTAATCTCTGGGCACATCTGGACAGGGAAAAAGGGACTGCAAGTACGGGAGGAATATCCCGTGGCAGTGGCGAAAAGCAACTGGAACTGGACAAGCGCTACGTGCGTTTGAAAATGCGTAAAGCAAAACTGGAACTGGAAAAAATAGCCAGTCAGAAAGAAGTACAGCGGCAATACCGGTTTTCGCATTTCAAAAAAGTATGCATAGTGGGTTATACTAATGCGGGGAAATCAACTCTTTTTAATGCGCTAACAGATGGGAAAGTACTAGTGGAAAACAAGCTGTTTGCGACTCTGGAATCCACGTCCTCGGCATTGAACCTGGGTAAGGGGCGTGATGTGATATTATCTGACACAGTGGGCTTCATTTCACAACTTCCGCATCATCTGGTAGCATCATTTCGGGCGACATTGCAGGAAGTGGTAGATGCCGACCTGCTTCTGCATTTGATAGATGTTACTGATGCAAATTTTGAGCAGCATATTGCAGATGTAGAGACAGTGCTGGCAGAGATCAAGGCAGCCGAAATACCGGTTCTGCTGGTATTTAACAAGATTGATATGCTCTTCTCTGAGGTGACTGAAGCTGTGAAAGAAACATATCCCGAAGCGGTGTTTATATCAGCATCGGAAAAGATAAATCTGGACAATTTACGAGAAGTTGTTGACCAGAAATTAAACATTGCACACGTGGTTAAGATACTTGTTCCACATCAGGAGCAGAAAATTATATCCCATCTTTTTAAGCTGGGAGTTGTGCTGGAGAAAGAATACAAAGATGAGGGAGTGCTAATGGATGTGCTCCTCAATGATGAGGATTTATATCAGTTTAAACAATGGAAAATATAAGGAGATGCCATGTTAGAAGCATTAAGAACAAAATTGAATGAGAGATACCTGGGAGAATATGAAACCGCGTTAGCCAATTGTGAAACGATGTTGATGGAAACAGAACAGCAGGATGATAACTGGCAGAGATTTTTCCATAGTGTGGGATTAAAGTATAAGATGAGCTGTCAATTGATGGAAGACTGGACTGATGATTTTTGTATGAAATACAAGATAGAAGATCTGGAAAATTTGAATCAAATGCTGCTTAAAGATGTAATTGCCGAAAATTATGGGACCAGCTTTGCGAATCCAGCTTATAGCGTGCAGAAGTTTGGCAGTGAAATGGGCAAAATCGTAGCAGCAGTGGCCACAATGATCCAGCCATTATATCATAAGGCACTGGAAAATCAGCATTTCGAACTTGCCATAATGGGCAGCCTGCTGGATCGATTATATAAGGCAGATGCAGACCCGGTGATCTGGACTCAGATAATTCAGAAAATAATGATGCGACGCGATGATGACATTAATGAATATCAGCAAAGAATGCAATATTCATCAGAATACCGTCCTTTACTTGAAATTGTGGAAAAGTCAGATCTGAGTGATCTGCGCTATCTGTATCAATACTTGCATTACATTGGACCCAATGAGATTGAAACGGCACGTTTTCTGAATAATTATCCTGAGGAGAAGATTTCGAAACTGGCAGAGACGCTTGTGAAAGCATATATCAAAGGTTTTGAATCTGATAATAAGGATTACACCAGGAAAAATACCGTGGCTATTATGTATAATATCGGGCAGGAACAGATCATCCGCAAGGCTTTGCCCATGTTTCGCAAGCTGGGGTTGGAACCGTTAATATTCTATGTGCAGAGCACGAAAGCTAATCCGCAATATAGCTATGATCACCGCTATGATGGTGCCATTTATTTCACAGATGAACTGGTTAAGCAATCTGTAGAAAAATTTGCCGAATCCTGTCAGAGGGCTTCCGAGCTAATGCAGGGATATTCTGGCGGCATATACTTTGACCGCTTTGGTGAAGAGCTGTTTTCGCCTGAACAAAAGAAAGAATGCCTCAAGATGAGTCCTGAGCAGCAAAAGATGATGCAGCAACTAAGCATGCAGCGCAGTCAGATCATTGATAAATATGCTCCGCGGAGTGAAACAAGTTTCTGTATAATCGGATTTCCTGTTCCGGAGATTGGCGGGCAGTTTGCCGATATCTTTGAAAATACGGCAGATATCAATATGCTGGATTCTGATCACTGGCAGACTATACAACAGAAGATCATTGATATTCTTGATAAGGCTGAATACGTGGAAGTTAAGGGTAAGGATTCAAATCAAACGGACATCCGGGTGCAGATGCAGAAACTCAATGATCCGGCAAAACAGAGTAATTTCTGTAATTGCGGGGCGGATGTGAACATACCCGTGGGAGAAGTGTTTACATCTCCGCAATTGACAGGCACGAATGGCGTGCTTCACGTAACTGACATCTATCTGGAAGACCTGAGATATGATAACTTGAAGCTGATTTTTAAGGATGGTTTTGCCACCGAATATACCTGCACTAATTTTGAGAGTGATGAGGAAAATCAGAAATACGTCTTTGAAAATCTCTTCCTGCCGCATAAGAAACTACCTCTGGGTGAATTTGCCATAGGCACGAACACACTGGCATATCTGATGGCGAAGAAATTTAATATCCTTCCTCAGATGCCCGTTTTGATCATTGAGAAGATGGGACCGCACTTTGCGATTGGTGATACCTGTTTTAGCTGGGAGGAAGATAAACAGACCTTTAATCCCGATGGGAAAGAGATCACCGCGCGTGAAAACGAAGTGAGTATTTTGCGTAAAACCGATATGAGCAAGGCATATACAAATAAACATACAGATATCACTCTGCCTTACGAGGAACTGGGTTACATTACGGCTGTGACTGCAGCAGGTGAACGTTTCGATATTATCCGTGACGGCAGATTCGTGATTCCTGGAACGGAAGAACTGAATAAACCACTGGAAGAATTAGACGGAATGTAATGGAACTGAAGGAATACACGGAAAAGAACCGGATTGCCTGGAATGCCGTGATGCCGCATCATCAAAAGGTGAAAAAGGCAGAGTGGGATAAGAATTTCCAAGAACCCGGTTTCATAATTCAGGAAGGTGTAGAACTTGAAAAGCTCAGGGATATAGGCATTGCCGGAAAAGCTATTATCCATCTCTGCTGCAATAATGGCAGGGAACTGCTTTCCCTGAAAAATATGGACGCAGGATATTGTCTGGGTGTGGATATCAGCGATGCAGCAATTAAGGCAGCACGGGAAAGAGCAGTCGCCAGCGGAATAGATGTAGAATATCTGCGCAGCGATGTTTATGACCTGGGTGCTGAATATGCAGAGCGTTTCGATATCGTTTATATTACCATTGGCGCGCTGGTCTGGCTGCCGGATATTAACCGGTTTTTTAACTTGGTTAACCGACTGCTCAGGAAAGAAGGAGTGGTGTTTATTTACGATTCTCATCCCTTCTGCCATATGTTACCATGGGAAGGCAGCGCAGATACAAAAGTGGAGATCTTAAATCCCTATTTTCACAGGGAAGCATGGCGATGGGATGACAGTATGGATTATTATGGCGGCGCTGAATATGAAGCGCCGGAACATTATGAATTCACCTATACTCTTGCCAATATTTTGATGGCGCTGATTGAAAACGGGATAAATATCAGTTTTTTTGGAGAATATGAAAAGGATATTTCCTGTGGAATGGAGTGGCTGGAGGCAAGGAGTATGAAACTGCCCTTATCATACATCCTGATAGGGGAGAAACATAAGGAATTAACTGATGAAGATAAAACAAATAAATCTGGAAGGAGTGAGGATTGTAGATTTTGAGCCGAAATTCGCTGCTTCCGTAGCTGATATGTGGAATGCCAGTCCCGAGGGCTGGAACGGTGAATTGTGGAATATGACCGAACAACAGGTGCTGATTGAAGAAGGCAGCAGTAATTATATCGGTTTATATCTGGTAATTGACGCTCAGGACAAAGTTCTAGGATATTGCAAACTGGAAGAATATAGTGATCAGAAAGCAGTTTACATTGCTTTACTGAATGTAATTCCCCAATACTGGGGCAGAAAATATGGCAAAGTGCTAATTCTGAAGACTTTGCAAAATACCATCGACTCCGGGTACAGCCGGCTTGACCTGCATTCATGGAGCGGTAACACCAGAGCCGTTCCGCTATATAAAAAAACCGGATTCCGCTGGCAGACTTCCAATTCATCGACGTATATGATGAACTTTTTACCCTATCTATTGAATCTGGAACTTTTACAGCCATTCTTTGCTGAAGTTGACTGGTACGAGAACTGTGAACGCGATCTTTCCCTGGAACCTGATGGTAATATGGAGCGTGGATTTGAGTTCTTTCATTATAATTGGAAAAAGAATGAAATGTTTCTGGAAGCCGGCTTTAATGCAGATGCCAAAGGACTAAGCTATCTTAACTGCAATGACTTTGAATTGAAACTGGACGCACCTCAACTAAAAACATGTTTCGGAAGCAGAGAAGTTTTTCTGGAAATGACCAATAAAGGCTCAGAACCACTGATGGTTGAAATCAATATGAGTGGTGAAGCTGAAATCACAATTTCAGAAAAGCGCAATTTATCATTGCAGGGAAATGCCAAAGAAACTTTCAAAATTATGGTCAGAGATGATATAGAGCTGGGCAGTGAGGAGATCCCTTCCGTTACTGCCAGTTTATTGCTCAATGGCCTGCCTTTGCAGATGAAGCTGGGATTGAAACCTCAGGCTCCTGTTGCTGTAGTGCTCAAGCACGATACCCGGGAAGTATATCAACAGGGTGTCATTGAACTTTTCCTGCAATTTAAAAACAATCTGAAAGAAGCCGTAAAAGTGAACCTGGCATTGCCGGATGTGGAAGAACTCTCTTTTCAGGAAAATGAGATAAGCGAAAGTCTGCAGGCAGATGAGATTAAAACCATTAAAATGGCAGCCGTTTTGACTAAAGGATGCTTTTATGACCGGAAAGTGAAAGTTCATCTGCAGTGCAATGGGGAAACCATAAGTTATATCCAGAAGATCAAACGGGAAATCGCTGATCTTGAGACTATTATTCATGGTGAAACTGAAGAATACTGGTCTTTGCGGAAAGGCTCTCTGCAATTGAAATATGCCAGAAAAACGAATATGCATCCACTTTATCTGGATGTTGATGAAAAAACATACTGGTTCTATATGATGCCGCCTAAGCTGAGCGAACCTTTTGATAAGGAATTTACTAATCAAGCACCTGAAAATGCCAGCTTTAACATTGCAGATGATGGAGTGGTCATGAGAGTGCAATATAAAAGCAAGAACCAGAAAATTATGCTGGGCAGCATTTTCAAGATGAGATTTGACAATGTGATCGAACATGACTGGGAAATTGAAAATACCAGCGAAGAAAATATGAAGGTCAAGCATCTGGAAACCAATTTTGATGCTGCTGCCACTCAGGCTATCTATGATGGAAAGCTTCTCGGCATGACTGTTCAGCAAAAGAATATGACCTGGAAAAGGCTTGTAGCCGAAAAGGTTACTTCCGGCTGGATGTATTTTAATAACGCCGGTTTTTCCGCTGCCCTTTCCTGGAATCAAAACCAGCAATTCAAGTTTGGTGAATGGTGGCAGAGAGTGCTTTATGATATAGGCGAATTACAGCCGGGAGAGAAACGGAACATTAAGGGTGAAAGCCTTATGCTGAATGCTTTTAAAAGCTGGCAGGACTTCTATTGCTGGAAATTTGGCAACAGAAATTATCCGGCTGACAGCAGAGTTCAGGAACTGGTGATAAATGATAATAATCCATTCTGCGCAAATGAAATAGGTTTAAAATACATTGACCTGAATGAAAATGTGGAAGAAAAGGAGATCAGGTTATTTGGTGATGATATCCTGCTGATTTCAGATAAATATATTTCCGGAGAATGGCAGAAAAAGGTTACCCGTCATTCAAAATTCAAGCTGGAAATAGAAGAAGAAGCAAAGAGCTATGCTTTTGAAAAGATCACTTTTGGCAATAGTATTCAACTCATGCAGTTTAATGTATCAGAGCAGGCAGGACAGCCGGTATCTATTTTGCAGGGTGAAAAGCTGGAACTACAAGCTGCAGCCGATTTTATGACTGGTATTTTTTCTATAAAATATTACGGTAAGGAGCTTCTCAGCAGTTCTTTTCCCAAAAGTATTATCAGAGGCTGGAGCAATCACTGGTGCGGTGGATTTCAGATAACTCCCCACCGAACTGCCACTGCTTTGCTGATAAAGCAGAAAACGGAATTGCAGCAGGAAACGCGGCTGGATAATTTCCGGAATGTCTGGCAGGGTTTCAGCTTTACTGTTAAGTATGACGACAGCATTCCGCACCTGGAAGAAATTTCTGTAAAATACAGCTTTCTGGTGAGCCCTTCCCAGGATGTCATCGCTGCTTTTTATGAAGTAATGGGAACCGGAGGAGCATATCTGAACAGGTTCCGGGCCAGTGCCAATATCTTTATCAATGAAGATCAGCAGGTTAAGATCAATTGTAAGGATGCTACTCTTAAGGTTTCAGAAAGATATGCCTGTGAAGATGAAAAGAAACTGATCAGCGCCGAATTACCCGGCACAAATTGTTTTTTGAATTTCTATTCTCCTCAAAACACTGTGGATGCCTCTGTTTTCAGCAGAATGAGTGAGATCTCTTATCAATATATCATCAATGGTATCGAGTCTGGCAAAGTGAAAGCATCACATCCTTTTTATCTGCTGATCTCAGACCGCATAATGACGCCTGAGGAGTTGCAGGTGCTAAATAAGATCAAATGGAGCTGAAATGAATAAAATCCAGAGAGTTGCAGCGGTACATGACATTTCCGGTTTTGGCAAATCATCACTTACGGTGGTTATTCCCATACTTTCCACGATGGGAATTCAGGTTTGCCCATTACCTACGGCAGTACTATCTACTATCAGCATATTTCCTGAACCACGGATGATTGATCTCACAGATTCTCTGGAAGATATTATATCCCACTGGCGGGAGTTGAATCTCAGGTTTGATGCCATATACAGCGGCTTTCTGGGCTCACCCCGCCAGGCGAGGATTGTGCAGGATTTGATCAGATTTACTTCCAAAGAAGGTAGCCTGATCGTTGTTGACCCGGTTATGGGGGATTATGGAAATCTATATTCTGTATTCCAGCCTGATATTATTATTGCCATGAAAGAACTGGTAAAAAGCGCACAAGTGATAACGCCCAATTTGACGGAAGCAGCATTTCTGCTTGATGAAAATCCTGTAAAACTTCTTACTTATACTGAAATCGGCCTTTGGTTAAGGAGATTGAGTAAAATGGGACCTGATATGGTTATAATCACCAGTGTACCTGATTACCAGGAGAAAGACAAAACCTGTGTGTTCGCTTATAACAAGGTTCTTGATGAATATTGGAAGATGTCATGCCATTACCTTCCCGGCAATTTCCCGGGAACCGGAGACACATTTGCCAGCATTATCACCGGCAGTCTGCTGCAGAAAGAAACACTTGCCGCTGCAATTGAGAAAGCTGTCAATTTTATTTACAAAGCTATAGAGTTTTCCCTGAATTATGTAACCGACACGAGAGAAGGTATTTATATGGAGCCAATGTTACCGGAATTATTGAAACCTGTAATTCAGGCAAAAATCGAGAAACTGGATTTATAATATGCGCAGGCTGGAGTTACTGATAACAGATCTTGATGGTTCATTACTCAATTCCGAAAGCAAAGTAAGTCCCCGGGATCAGCAGATCCTGACTGAAATGGGTAATAAGGATATAGTGCGCGCTATAGCCACTGGCAGAAATGCGTATTCAGCCGAACAGGTTCTCAAGCGGAATCCTGACCTGGACTATGTCATTATTTCCACGGGACTGGGGATCATGGACTACCAGAAAAACCAGTTTCTAAAAACCTATTCTCTCAGGAAAGATGAAGTGCAGTTTTTAACGCAGTTCCTGCTACAGGAAGAAGTGGATTTCATGATTCATAATATACTACCGGACAACCATTATGTAAAATGCCATGATGCGGGAACAGGGCATCCTGATTTTCAACTGCGCTGGGGCTGGTACCGCAATTTTGCCAGTAAACTAAACCCGGACCTGAAACTTCTGGAAGAGGCATCCCAGTTTCTGGCTTTCTTTCCACACCAGACTCACCGTATCGCCGAAATCAGGCAGCAGCTTCCTCAATTTCAGGTCGTGCGTACTACTTCTCCCATAACCGGTCATTATGACTGGATGGAGATTTTTCCGGGAAATGTTTCCAAAGGTTACGCTCTTGAGTGGTTGTGCCAACGTTTGAATATTGATATCAGAAACACACTTTGCCTTGGCAACGACTATAATGACCTTGACATGTTAAGGATTGCCGGGAAAAGTTATGTCACAGAAAATGCGCCGGATGACTTGAAGAAAGAATTCCCGGTAACCTGTGATCATAATGACAGTCCCTTGACTGATATTGTAAGGAGATATAATGAAGAGCTGGAAAATTGATTATCGCTCCATATCATTTTCTCTGTATTGTCTGCTTTCGTTGATCATAACTATCACTCACGAGCCCTTCAAGAACGAAGCCCAAGCCTGGCTGATCGTAAGGGATCTTGACCTGAGCGGTATTTTCAATATGATGTGGTATGAAGGCACTCCGGCACTCTGGCATTTATTGATCTTTCCTTTAGTGAAACTGGGAATGCCCTATTTTTCCATGCAGCTTCTGCACTGGCTCTTTGCCGTGGCAATTGCCTGGCTGCTCATCTATAAATCAACATTTCCACCTGTATTCAAAGTATTGCTTGTTTTCTCCTATTATTTCCTTTACGAGTATTGCGCGATGGCGCGGAATTATAATATCACCATTTTGCTGATGTTTCTGCTGGCTACAATCTGGAAACGGAAGGGTGAACTGCCACTTCTTTTTTGTCTGCTGGTTATTCTGCTGATAAACAGTAATCTCGTGATCTGGGGATTTGGAGTAGCCGTAACCCTGCTCTATTTTTATGACTGTAAATGTAACAGGAAACATTTAAAATTATCTCACTTTCTCACGATTATCATACTCCTTGCCGGTTTTGCTCTGGTGCTGTTTCAAATCATACCACGGGGCAGTGCTGCTGATCACAGTGTGGTTCATTTCAGTTTCTGGGACATTAAATTTCCTGAAATGATCTTCAGGGCTCCTGCAAATGCACTGGTAACGGTTGATGGCGGTTCAGACTCTATGGTCATTCCCTTTTTCTTTCTTTTCACTTATCTGGCGATTGCACTTTTGCTGATCAAAAGAACGAGAATCCTGCTGGCAGCACTGATTTCCTCTGCCTGGTGCCTTTATATGTTTACTTTTATCTATATGGGCGATACCCGTCATCATGGCTTTCTGCTGATGATATTGATCTTTTTCTTCTGGGTCATCACCTTATATCCCAAAAGCGAATGGTACAAGAAATTCCTGCCCCCCTATTTTACCAGTGAAGCCTTTAAAAACGGAGTGTTTCTCATTATCGGTTTATGCCTGCTGACCTCTGTCGTGCGCACTCTGGTCATTATTCCTAAAGAGATCAGGTATTCCTTTTCGGGTTCCAGGGAAATTGCGCATTACATCAAAGATAACGACCTGGAAAATTTGACCTGGATAGGTTTTCAGTCTGAAAAATGCGAAGCCATACTTCCCTATTTCCCGGAAAAGAAATTCTGGTATGCCGGATTGCAGGATTATGGATCATATATTATCTGGGATACTGAATTCAAGGAAAATCACAATATTTCCGAGGAGGAAATAATTACCCGGATCAATAAGCATTTCCCCGGGCAGAAAGATATTTTACTGGTGATGTCAAAACCGCTGGCTACACCCTCAATCGACGGTTTCCGTCAGCTCTACCAAAATAAAAGGGAAGTTTTCTGGATACAGGACGAAACCTATTATCTCTATGTACCGGTCAGTGACTCGTGACTAGAAGTGAACAGTGAACAGTGAACAGTTAAGAGGAAAACACCCCCCTGGTTGCCCAGATACCTGCTAAGTCCGCTTCGTCCACTCTGTCCGTGTAGGTCTGTGTTATCCCTGATCACCCAATATTCTCTTCTCCACAAACAACCTTAGATCATCACTCCCGGGATACTGATATAAACTTAATGAAAACTGCGGTATAACAGCAAGAAGATGGTCAAAGATATCTGCCTGAATGCTTTCGTAATAAGCCCACCTCTGGTCTTTACAAAAAACGTATATCTCCAGCGGCAGACCTTTCTCTGTGGGTTGAAGCTGTCGTACCAGGAAAGTCATATCGTTGTGTATCTGGGGGTGCCGTTTCAAGTATTCTTCCACATATTTGCGGAATGTGCCAATGTTTGTAAGTCTTCTACCGTTAACGGGATTATTGACATTTACCTTATTCAGCTTGTTAGATTCCGCAACTTCTTTTTCTCTGGTTTCAATGTATTCTCTGATCAATTCAATTTCTTTAAGTTTTTCCAGGTCTTCCGCGTTTAAAAAGTGAATGCTCTTTAAATCAATATTGAGGGAACGCTTTATGCGTCTCCCTCCTGATTCTTCCATTCCTCTCCAGTTTGTAAATGACTCCGTAATAAGAGCATAAGGCGGAATCGTGCTGATTGTTCTATCCCAGTTCTGGATCTTGACCGTATTAAGTGAAATATCTATTACAACTCCATCGGCATTTCTGCTGGGCATTTCCACCCAGTCACCCAGACTCACCATATCATTCGCAGAAAGCTGAATACCTGCCACAAAACCAAGAATAGTATCTTTGAATATCAGCATTATGACTGCTGCCATAGCACCTAAACCGGTAAAAAATGAAGTAAGATCCTTATCAAAGATAATGGATACGAATATGCCAAAACCAAGAATGTAAACGAATATCTTGATTACCTGAACAAAGCTTTTGATGGAACGATCTTTGGCGGCAGGCATTGTATTATAGATTTTATGTATGGCATTTAATAGGGCATCAATTACTATTAAGGCGGTAATCAGGATGTAAAGATAGGCGGCTGTCTGAATCGCTGCTACTGCTCGCGGGAAATCAGGTAAAACCAGTATGACTCCAAAATAGATAATGAATGCCGGGACTAAATGAGAAAGACGGCTGAATACTTTCTGATCATAAAATATATTATCCCAGTTAGTCCGTGTTTTATCGAATATTTTTTTTAAATAATGCAGTATTACTGCATTGGTAAATATATAGGCTATCCAGGCTGCTGACAGCAGAATTATGATTGATATTATCGAGGCTGAAACAGAAGCCTGCCGTGACTGCAACCCCAGTGACAGCAACCAGTCTTCGATTAAATTTATCATTATTTTCTTCTCCATTTATTATTTGCCTGCGATTATAATTAAATCTCTCTATCTGTCAATTCCATTGTTAAACCCACTTTGTGGAATCCTACTGCACAAAGAGATTGTGCGAAAACAGTTTGTTTCATAGATAAGATAATGATTCCCAGCTAAGAACAAGAGTTTTGAACGGTACTCCGGGCAAGACTTTTGGGCGACTAATGTTTATCAAAACAGGCACTTAAGATAACATTATCATGACTATGTCGCTCAAAAGTCTTGTCCTGATTACAGTCCAAAACTCTTGGCTCAACTGGGTATTCAATCCATTTCAGGGACGAATAATAATACTCGCACAGTCTCCAAAGTGGTTTAAAAAGATTTATCTAAATTCCCCCAAAGTCTTCTGGATCCAGAATTAAACTTATAATCTCTATATTCCTCTTATTCCTCAGAGTTAAGCAGCAGATCCCATAGATCTTCTTCTGATGCAATCCCCAGGCTTTTCTGCAATTCGCCTTTATATCCCAAAAAATCATAACGAGCGCTGGTTACCGCATTCTCAGCGGTAGTAAGAGCGATCTGGGTATTAAGCAGTTCATTAGCAGTAATTATCCGGTTGGCAAAACTCTCTTCCGCCTGCAGATAAGATTCCTGCGCATAATCCCGGGCCATTGCGGCTGCCCTGATTTCCTGAACTCCTGCCACCAGGTTCAAAAGTGAACTTTTCAGGCTGTTTTCCAGATCTAGCTGGTTCTGCTGCAGACTTAGTTCCGACTGTTTTAATGCATAACGTGATTTTGTGTAATTTTCCACCTTATCACCAATGGGGAAAAAGGGTAGAGAAGCGCTCAGTCCCAGGCTCAGTGAACCTTCCGGATCATCACTGAAATATTGATAATTCCACGATTTACTCAGGCTCATTGAAAATGAGGGTAGAAAATTACCTTTGGCGGTTTTAACTCCCACTTCACTGATATCAACGCTAAGTTTATTAACCTGGATTGACGGATTTTTTTCCAGAGCTACTTTAATGAGTTCCGTCTGTTTCGCATTAATATCAGCTATCTGCCAGTTTTCCAGGTCAGTAATGATATTCTCATAAGGTCCCAGATCAATTGCGGATAGTTCTATCTCTTCCCTGAGTCCCAGGAAGTTCTCCAGGTCGTTAAGTGCCATCTGCAAACTGTTTTCCGCTCTCAATATGGTCACATCCTGTTGTGCTTTCTGGCTTCGCAACTGCAAAAGGTCGCTGCGGGAAAGACTGCCGTTATCGAAACGCACCTGGGCTGTTGCCAGATTGGTGTTTAAAAATCCTTGCTGCTGCCGGGCGGTTTGCAGGTTTTCCTGCAGTTTCAGAACATTATAGTATTTGCTTTCCAGTTGCATACGCAGATCCAGTCTCAGCTCTTTCACATTTTCCATAGACTGCAGCAGAACTTTTACGGAATTTTTCAGATTGCCGGTCAACTTGCCACCCTGAAAAAGAGATTGCGATAATGACATGCGCCAGCCCATACTGTCTTCATCCAGGTCGTTTTTTCCGCTGCGGTTATAAGAACCGCTGATGCTTCCGGAGGGCAGCAGATCATATAAGGAAAGTTTCACATCCGCAATTCTCGATTTCATAGTAAGTTGTTGTGATTGTAACTGTGAATTATTAGCCAGAACCTTTTGCCAGGCTGTTTCCAGATTCAGTTCTGTCGCAGAAAGCATCATTCCGGCTAAAATTATTATCGTCAAAATATAATTCTTCATAAAAACTCCTATTCGTAACGTAAGGCGTCAATGGGATTCAATTGTGCTGCCTTCCGGGCGGGATAATATCCAAAAAATATACCTACTGCCGCTGAGAACAGCACAGCTACTATAACAATCTGGGGATTGATCAAGGCATTGATTTCCGTAAAATGATTTAAAATACTACTGATCCCTGCTGCCAGCAGAATGCCTAAAATCCCACCCGTCAAACTTAAGGTGATGGCTTCATATAAAAACTGACGTAATACGTCTTTACCCCGCGCTCCAATCGCCAGCCTGATACCTATTTCACGCGTTCGTTCAGTTACTGATACCAGCATTATATTCATAATGCCGATGCCGCCTACTACCAGTGATACTCCGGCAATTGCAGCCAGAAGCAGTGTCAGGGTTTTGGAGGTTGCTGATGCCATATCCGTGATCTCAGTCTGTGTGCGCACAATGAAGTCATCAGCTTCACCATAATCAAGCTTATGTTTCAGTCGTAAAAGTTCGGTTACTTCCGCCTGAGCCGCCGCTAAATCATCTTCACTGGTTGCGCTCACGTAGATTTGGTTAAGAAAATCGCGGCCCCGCAAACGGGTTAATACAGTTTTTGTGGGTGCAAGTATGATGTCGTCCTGATCATTGCCCATGGAATTTTCACCCTTTTCTGCCAGTACACCAATGATCGTAAAAGGTTTGTTACGAATGCGCAACCGCTGTCCCACCGGCTCCATATCAGGATAAAGTTCCTCTGCTATGGTTTTTCCAATTACGCATACTTTCTTTTTTGTATCATCATCACGCTGTGTGAAGAAACTGCCGCTTTCCATACTCCAGCTCTTGATGATCAAATAACTGGCGCTAACTCCTTCGATGCTTGTATTCCAGTTGCCCACGCCGCCAATGATTTGTCCACCGGTACGAATGCTGCCGCTGGCAGCCAGGATATATTTTCCGTTCGCTTCCAGATATGCCGGATCTTCCGGTTTCAGGCTTTCGCGTCCGCTACGACCTGAACTTACTCCCTGCTGGCGCATATAATTGGGAAACACCAATATAAGGTTGGTGCCCAGTGAAGATATCGAATCCTCGATCTTCTGCTGCGAACCCTGGCCCACTCCCACCATCACTATCACGGAACAGACCCCGATTATGATTCCCAGGGAAGTGAGGAAACTCCGCATTTTATTCTTAAAAATGCTTTTCATGGCTACTTTTAATAGTACTAAGAGTCTCATTCGTCCTCCCCCTGCCAGCTTGACAGGTCAGTTTCCGCCTGCCTGCGCTTACTTAATATCACGTCTTCTATCTTATGTCCATCTTTCAAAACTACTTTCCGGCGGGCATATTCGGCGATATCATGCTCATGCGTTACCAGAACTATTGTAATACCTTTATCGTTCAAATCCTGAAAAAGCTTCATCACTTCCACGGAAGTTTTGCTGTCCAGATTACCGGTAGGTTCATCTGCCAATATCAGCGCCGGATCATTTACGAGTGCTCTTGCCAAAGCCACGCGCTGCTGCTGTCCACCGGAAAGCTGACTGGGTTCATGATCAATTCTGTCTCCTAATCCTACCAGTTCCAGTGATGCTGCTGCTTTTGCTCTGGCTTCATGCATTTTTATCTGCCGGTTATAGAGAAGTGGCAGTTCCACGTTTTCCAGTGCCGAAGTGCGGGCCAACAGATTGAAACTCTGAAAGACGAAACCGATTTTCCGGTTCCTGATGGCGGCAAAATCATCCGCATCCAGATCACGGATGTCTTCGCCATCCAGATAATATTCGCCTTCTGAAAGCTCATCCAGGCAGCCAATTATGTTCATTAATGTGGATTTACCAGAACCGGAAGCACCCATTATCGCTACGAATTCACCGGCATTTATCTCCAGGTCTATACCACGCAGCGCATGCACTTCCATTTCACCCATCTGGTAATTTTTAACTACTCCCCGCATATCTATAACTTTTTTCACTATCATTTCCTTGCTTAAAACAGTCCCGGTCCATGCCGCATGCCGCCACCCATCCTGGAAGAAGACGTCGTTGTTTCGGTTGTATTTACTTTTGTGATGATTCTGGCGTTTTCCGGCAGATTGCGTACTAGCGTTACCTCAGTATTGATGCCGTCACTCAATCCTTTTTCCACCATCGCCATGCTTATTTCTCCCGTTTCGGTCATATACCAGATGCGCCCCATATTTTCCGACATCTGCCGTATACCGCCATTACCTCTTCTTCTGGAAGTGTCATCTGCTGCCGGTGCATTTTCTCTGGCTGCTCTTTTCTCCTGCAGTTTATCCATTACGCTCTGTGGCATTCTCACGTTAAAAGCGCCGTTTGGCAATGCCGTAACCTGCTCACGAAAAGCTATCACGAATTCCACAGTTGCTGTCATTCCTGGTAATAATTTTCCTTCTTCATTTTCCGCGGTGCAGATTACCGTATAATTGACCACGTCTGACACAACCTTCGGCTGCAACCGAACCTGACTGACTTTCCCGGTAAATTCACTTTCAGGATACGCTTCCACTGTGAAACGGATTGCCTGATCCATCCTGATGAGTCCAATATCGCTCTCATCCACCAGCGCTTCGATTTCCATTGTCTGCAGATTCTCAGCCAGAATAAAAAGCGTTGGTGCACTCATGCTTGCCTGCACCGTCTGCCCTTTTTCAACTTCGCGGGATATCACCATACCATCTATGGGTGAACGGATGATGGCATATTCATTCAAATTCTGATCTGCTTTTTCCAGGGAAATTTCTGCAGAAGTAACATTTGTTTCGGAACTGATCAGATCTGTTTGACTGGTCTTGAATTCATAAGCTGAAATCAGACCTTTCTCAAATAACTTCTGATCATTATTGAATTTTTCCTGCATTAATTCAAATTGTGACAGTGCCCGGCGCAGATTCGCCTGAGCATCGCGGAATACGGATTTTAATGTCGTGCGGTCTATCATTGCCAGCATCTGGCCTTTTTTCACTTGATCATTAAAATCGACCAGCACGCTGTCTAATCGACCAGAAACCTGCGTTCCCACTTCCACGGTACCAACTGCCGCCAGCGTTCCCGTGCTCGATACTATTGACTCAATATCAGTTAAACTTATAGTTGCTGTCTCATAGGTTGTCTCATTACTTATCTCTTTTTTTATAAACTTATAATAGCCCGTCACTGCCACAAGCACCACGATGATGATCACCCACCAGAAACTCTTTTTCCTCTTCCTGTTTTTAGCCATAATAAAATCACCTCAATTATATTATTATTTACACTTCAATAGACATGCATCCCAACAAATTACTGTGAACTAAATATAAAATTAGTAAAATTCTCCGAAATTGTCTTTATTTATTCATTATCCTTCGTCAATCATCAATCATTTTCATCCTTATCCTGCCGGAAAATATAAACTCCTGCCGCTCCATGTGCAATTAAAAAAGATACAACTGCAAACTGCAGCCAGTTCTTTCCTATATTGATCTCACCAAAATTCCGGCCAGAAATATAATAAAGCACTATAAGAACCATCAGCATCAGGCTCAATGTTAAAGTCGCCGTCTGATGCAGCATTAAAAGCTCACGTTCATCCGGCTGACTGCGACGGAATATCAAAGGATAAGGTATCAGCAGTGCAAAACCAAGAAATCCCCAGATGCCAAATAAATATGCTGCCAGTAATGTGACAAATCCTACAAAAAATTCATAAAAAAAGCGCTTATTCATCTTCCCCTTCCTCCGTTACAAGTTTAAATATGTCTTCGATGCGGCATCGGAATTCCTTAGCTATTTTCATCGCCAGCAACACTGAAGGATTAAATTTACCCTTCTCAATGGCTATGATCGTCTGACGGCTTACGCCAACAGCTTCAGCAAGCCCTGCCTGCGTCATCTCGCCGTTATGAAACCGGTGTACGCGTAAATTATTGATCAGCTTTACAGTTCCTGGTTTTTCCATATTTTCCCCTTTGCCTCAGCTAATGTACAGTAACCTGTATCTACTGTCAAGAAATATATACACGCCGAGCTCTCTCTTTATTACTATGACACTTAAACAAAAACATTTCACCAGTCAATTTATTTCTTGGATATGCTCTTTGAGTAATAAAAACCAAAGAACCAGATATGCATCATAAGCCTGAAAAACCTGACAAATTAACCTGCTGTCATTAACTTCATGACAGTCATATTTGGTATATCAGGCTTATTTTTTTATACGATGTAGATAATAAAATCCTCAATTAATATATCAACGAGGACACGGATGACATTTTAAATGTTATGGGTGTCTACGTTGTAAGATGTATTAAGAAAAAAATATGCAGAATTGAAGTAAATTTCGGGTTTAAGGGGATAAATTACAGATGAAGTATAGTTAGATTCATTTTCTTACTCTTTTAGGAAGGTATAGTAGTGGATTCAGGTAATAATTAACCTCATTTTCTCTATCCAAAAGCCTCTCAATCTCATTACTCTCACTCATGTAGCCGGACACATGAGTGAGAGTAATGAGGTAAAGAGAAATTATTATTCCTGAGAAATACCAATTATGACAGATAAATACACCCGGTTCAGATTCTCGATTTTGATAGCTAAGCTGAATGAGTGTGGAGTATGAATTCGAACAGACTTTTACTGATAAGAGCCTTATGAGAGGGAAAAATATTGACAGAAAGAGAGGATGAAGAGGATAATAGATATAATTAATATATTGGAGAAATGGGGGCAGGATGAAGTTATTAAATCTGCGTTCGAAGAATGCAAAGACTGAAAAGGAAGAGCCTGATCAGACGAAGAAGAAAAAAGCACATGAACTTGCTGTATATTCCATATTTCAGGGAATAGGACCGAGAGAATTGAATCTGGTGAGAAATCTGATACTAGAGAGGAATTTCAAACCTGAGGAAATGATATTTAAGATAGATTATCCACATACGGTACTGTTTCTGGTCAAGGAAGGTGAAATAAGTATATTTCTGGAAAAGGATGACAAGGAAATAGAACTGATCAGAAAGAAGAGTTGTGATTTTTTAGGAGAGATGGGACTATTTATTGAGACCACACGTACAGCCAGTGCCAGAGCAGTAGTACCCACAAAACTGCTGGCAATCACGAAGAAGGATTTTAATGAATTTACCGAAAAATACCCCAAAATAGCAAACAAGATACTTATAAATTTCAACAGGATATTTTGTGAAACAATAGTAAGCAGTAATGAGCGGCTGAAGACATCAAGCAACAGGCATAAGGCAAATGAAAAATAAAATAACAGTAATGAAATTAATAGTATGGGGATTGCTGGCAGGATTGGTGATCTGCATTCTATTATTTTATAAAAGTGTATTTTGGATGTTGATAGGTTCTGTGATATTTTCCTATTTATTAAAACCGGCTGTAGAATTTCTGGAAGGTTATAAACTGGCTCGTTGGATAGCAATATTATTGATCTATCTGGTTCTGGCTGGTCTGCTAGTTTTAGGTTTGATGATCATTGTCCCCGTTTTTATCAATCAGGTGCATGATATAGGAGGCAAAGTAACTGAAATTGCATCCACGAGCGGAAGTATCGCTGAATTTAAAATAACGGAAGTGGAGATGGTGAAAAAAATATTTTCACCAATTATAGAATTCAGTGAAAAGACGGGATTATATGATCTTAACAAGCTTTTTCAGGACTTTTTATATAGTCTGAAGAATATGGCTACAAATATGCCGCAGGGAATCAGTTCCTTTGCGGGAAAACTATTCAATATTTTTACATTTCTATTTATGGTGCCAAGTATCGGATTTTTTATGCTTCTTGATCATGAGAAGTTCAGGAAAGTGCTGTTTTCGGGAATACCAAACCGATTTTTTGAGCTGACAGTAATTATAATAGAAAAGACGGATTATGTATTGAAAACATTTTTCCGGGCGATGATGCTGGAAATGCTGATCGTGGCTGCCATGTCCACTGTAGCTTTAGTGATCGTAGGAGTGCCTTATTCAATTGTGATCGGATTGATAGCAGGAGTGGCAAACGTGATACCGTATCTGGGTCCCTGGATAGGTATACTGGCAGCTATCATCTCAATATTTTTAAGCGGGGAACCGCTGATGATGATAATTTCAGCTATTGTTGCGCTGCAGATAGTGCAGATCCTGGAAAATAAAATAGTATATCCATACGTGATGGGCAGAAGCATGGAGATGCATCCGCTGGTAATCTTACTGACGGTATTAGCAGGTGGATATTCATTTGGTTTTATAGGTATGCTGTTCGCGGTTCCAATTGTATTTCTTGTAAAAGAAATCGTAACTATACTGGTGGTAAATTTGCACAAATTTGAGATCATCTGAGCTGGAAACGAACAGAGCTCTGAAAAACCTTGACCGAATAACAAATTGCATAAAAATAAAGTAGCGAAGTAAAAATATAACCGGGGGGTTATGAAAGTGTATAAATATTGGGTAATTTCCCTTCTTTTATTTTTGACCATTAATTTACCAGCGCAAGACCGGAACCCGGACTGGAACTTGATCATATACACAAACAGCACAGTAGCTTACTGCATAGTCTATCTTGATGGAGAGCCTGCAGAAGCAGGTGATTTACTGGGAGCGTTTTCCGGAGATGAATGCCGAGGAATAGGGACAGTATTTACATATCAGGGGAGCGCTTATGCTGTAATGAATATCCAGGGTGAAAGCGCAGAAACAATCAGTTTTTTGGCCTGGGATGCGAGCATGGATTTGATCTGTGAGGTGGAGGAAACAATTCAAAGCTGGCCGGGTCACGATCTTGGTTACCCGCCGGATTTTATTATCATCGACGCAGAACGACCAGGAGTAGAGAATCTGGCACCCGAAGTTAATTTTCCTGCTGGAATATCCTTTTTAAACACAGAAGTTTACAATTTTTCAATTACAGATTATATCACGGATAATGAAAATGACAATTATGGAATAAGCTGGAGTGGTAATGAGCAGATAAGCATCAGTATAGTCAATGAAGACTGGAGTGTTATCAGTTGTGGTTCATTTACCCAGGTTTACGGCTATGTGATGATCTCTGGAGAAAATGCACCACTTGACAGTGAAGTGGGAATATTCGTTGGCGAGGAATGCCGGGGGGTAAGCGGACTTGTATCGCTTAATGGCAGAAGCTATATGAATACATCTGTCCAGGGTAATCATGTGGAAGAGATGCACTTTAAATTACGGGGAACAGATGAAGTAATCCATAACACACCTGTAATAGTAAACAGCAATCCCGGAGGGATGGTGGGTTATCCGACTCCTCTGAACCTTAATTTCATAGAAGAAGATTTTTCTGGTTATCTGTCATTTACAACAGATGACTGGACTGGTGAAGAAGCGATAACTTTTTATATCAATGATTATAGTAATCCCCCAGTGCCTGCCATACTGGAAGTGGAGGTATTTCCAGGCAATCATGCTCCAGTGCTTGACTTGCCGGAAAGTATTACATTTGAAGAGGATGAGAGTCTGGTTGTGGACTTTGGAGACTTTATAAGTGACCCGGATGGCGATAATCCGATTTTATTTCTGGAAACAGGAGCAGAGCATATTTTTTGCGTTATTAACGGCTATGAAGTAGTTTTCAGCTCAACCTCGAACTGGTCTGGCAGTGAAAATCTTGTATTCGGAGTGGAAGACGAAAGCTTAAGGCTTCAGGATACAGACGCAATCCAGGTAATAGTTACAGCGGTTAATGATGCACCAGTACTGGAAGTACCAGCGGAATTAATCCTTCAGGAAGATGAATCTTATCAGCTTGATCTAAGCTCTATGGTATATGATCTGGAGGGAGATGCGCTGGAGATAAGCTGGCAGAGCGGGGAAGAGCTGAGTATTGAAGAAGCTGAGATTGACTGGGAACCGGTACACTGCGGACAGACAATGACAGTTTACGGAATAGTCCATATAAACGGAGCCAGTCTGAGTCCGCAAGATCCGATTGGGGCGTTTGTGAATGGCGAGTGCCGAGGTATCGGGTACCGTTTCGGCAGTACAAATTATACAAACTTTGTGACATATACTGAAGTTGTGGAGCCGATGACTTTTATGATACTTGATGTGAGTGAAGATATCGTTTATGCCGTGGATCTGGAAATAATGACAGTCCCGGGAGGCATTGTGGGTTATCCTCCGAATTTTCTTCCGTTGAATGGAACGGAAGTAGTAATGCCGTTAACCTTTATACTGACTCCGGAGCCGAATTGGAATGGAATTACGGAAGCGATTCTGGAAGTATCAGATAGTGGAGGATTAAGTTCTCAAGCCGAGATTAATGTGCTGATAGAGGCAGTAAACGATCTGCCGGAAATAAATTTACCAGCAGACCTGGAAATGTCGGCAGGATCAGAACTCATACTTGATATGAATGAGCTGATATTTGACATTGATGGAGATGACTTAGAGGTAACGGCAGAGAATGAATTTCTGTTACTGACCGTTACAGGTATGCTTCTTCATATTGAAGCAGGCTTTGAGCTGCAGGGTGATTATCAAATACAGATAACCGTATCCGATGGCACTGGCTGCATCGAAACAGCCATAGTTGTAACAGTTATTCAGCAGGAGCAAGCGCCGGTATTAAATTTTCCCTCAGAGATATTATTCGAAGAAGATACGGTATATATATTTAACTGGCAGTTATTGGCCAGTGATCCGGAAGGTGAACCATTAACAATATCGTGGACGGGCAATGATACAATTTCCATAATCACGAATGAGGTTTCTCTTTTAATTAGTGCACCGGAGAACTGGAACGGAATAGAAGAAGTGATATTTATAGTAAGTGACGGTGAACTGGCTACTACTGATACTGTGGCAGTATACGTGACAGCAGTTAATGACCTTCCCGAAATGACAGAGGGAATTTCATTCGAATTTGACGAAGATCAGGTTTACGAAAGTAACTTGTGGGATTACTGGCAGGATGTAGATAGTGAAGATCTTAGTTTTTCGGTAGAAACAGGCGAATATCTGGAAGCAGTGGTCACAGGCTTTATAATGACAATTGTACCGG
The DNA here is from genome assembly GCA_021736135.1 of Candidatus Cloacimonadota bacterium. Classification (GTDB taxonomy): domain Bacteria; phylum Cloacimonadota; class Cloacimonadia; order Cloacimonadales; family TCS61; genus JAIPGO01. Next base: position 1,851 of record JAIPGO010000034.1, on the reverse strand, counting down.
CACCAGACTGGAACGGCAATAGTGAAGTGACAGTGAGAGCAGATGATGGAAACGGTATTGGGGAAGGTTTAATAGAAATAACCGTTCTGCCGGTGGAAGATGCACCCTGGCTGGCGCTTCCTGCTGAAATAGTTTTTAATGAAGACGATGAGTATGTATTGAATTGGCTTGATTACTGCGGAGATGTGGATGGTGATGCCGTTTTCGTCAGTGCCGAATCTGAAATAATTCAAATTGGATTTACCGGGGAGGAATGTAGCCTGCAGGCTCCGGCAGACTGGAATGGCAGCGAAACAGTGACTTTTTTTGTTAATGATACCGGGCAGCGGCTGGAAACAATGCAGGATGTTCTGATTAGCGTTACGGCAGTCAATGATGCCCCGGTATTAAATCTGCCGGAGAGTCTGGATATTGCTAACATCAGCAGCGAAATAGTAGATATGAGCATATATTGTTCCGATATTGACAGTGAAGAACTGTTATTGACGATAGAAAACAGTGAACATATAGCTGTGGAAGTGAGTGGCTTAACTGTGGAATTTACGGCAGAACCCGGCTGGACGGGTAGTGAAGCCCTGGAATGTGAATTGAGTGACGGGGAATTAAGCGTTGCCGGGATTCTTATCATAAATGTTTATTATCCAGATTATGAATTCAGTCTGGATTTGCCAGACCAGATCGAAATGGCTGAAGATACGGCATTTTTACTGGAACTGGAAGATTATCTGGTTAATGAGAATGGGGCGGGAGTGACTGTGTCTATTTCAGGTTTATCGCAGATTGTGGCTGAAGTCAACGGTCTGCAGATAACATTGCTGGGAAATTTGAACTGGTATGGAATACAGACGGCAGTAATAAGTCTAATTAATCAGGAAAGTGGAGCTTATATTACAGATTCTGTGGTTTTAAATGTGTCAGCAGTTAATGATGCTCCCGTGCTGAATTTACCGGCAGTGATAAGTTTTGCCGAAGATACCAGTCTTTTTATGAGTTTCCGAAATTACTGCAGCGACGTGGATAACAGCACATTGATCTTTGGTGTGTCTGGCACATATCCTCATTTGAATTTACAGGTTCAGGGATATAATGTCCTCTTTTCTGCCAGCCTCAATTATTTCGGTGAACAAGAGGTAGTTTTCAGCCTTAGTGACGGGGTACTTACCGTTTATGACAGTGTAAATATAATAGTAACACCGGTGAATGATCCTCCTAATATCAATCTTCCCAACTGGTTTTACTTATATGAGGATGCGAATTTGACCGTGGATCTGGCACAGTATATTCTGGAATATGACAATGATGAACTGACAGTGAGTATCAGTGGCAATACAAATATTTTTTATGAAATCGAAGGTCTGCAGGTTACTTTTACAAGTACTGAGAACTGGAATGGCAGTGAAGTGCTCACAGTGTCAGTTGAAGACGGGCAGGAGCGTCTGAGTGATAGTGATAATGTGGGAGTGGTGGTTCTGGCAGTGAATGATGCCCCCGTGATAGATCTACCGGAAAACATTTCATTTAATGAAGATGAGAGCTATGCTTTAAATCTGGAAGACTGGATCTATGATGTGGAAAATACTCCTCTTGTTTTTAATTTTTCTTCAGAGGATCTGTATTGGGAAAATACCGGAGGAGAATTAGTTATATGGGGAGAAGTCGATTATTATGGAGAAGCCAGTATTCAGATAAGCGCCAGCGACGGAGTAAACAACGTAAGTGAAGTATTACCCGTACTCATTGCAGCTGTAAACGACAGTCCCGTTTTGTGGCTGCCGGAGAGCTTCAGTTTTAATGAAGATACGGTATTTACGGCAGAACTGACGGATTATGCTGAAGATGTTGATAATGAGC
>JAIPGO010000033.1 GCA_021736135.1 Candidatus Cloacimonadota bacterium | reverse complement strand
TAACATTCCCTAAACTATCTCAGGAAATTTAGTTTTGTCAATTACGATAATCCTGCCTAAAGCGTAGCAGATGTGCACATTTCATCTTCATTTTAAGAATTTTGGTAATTATATAAAGAGTTACACTGAACAGTATCTCCTAACCTGGACAAGCCAGAACCAAAAAAAGAAGAATTTGAACCGCGGATTTTACGGATAGCACGGATAAAAGATAAGAGGATTAGAAAAAAGAAGATTTATATGAGCTGTAAATACTGATACATTTTGCAAATTTACCGGTAAATGACAAATATCAGCAGAATTGACAAAAGATACATTCCAGGCAGAGCTTTGAAATGAGTTTGAAAGGGTGAATAAAATATTATCCCAAAAGTGACAGAATATTACTTGTAAGGTACTCTTGTACAAAGTGGGTTCATCAATAACTCGCCAAATCCTTGGCTGAAATCTGGCGAATGGTGCAGACCTCCGCAATTGACCAGAACAAGACATACGCAAAGTAACTCAGCTGGGATGTCTGGCGATTACGCCCTTATATCTGATATTATATCACTGATGGCAATATTATCGAGAATTCCACACCGTCACCAAGATTTTTCATTTCCAGTTTACCCTGAAATTTGTTTTCGATGATCAGGCGGGAGATATATAATCCAATACCGGTACCGTCTTTATCTTTTGTAGTGAAATAGGGCTCGAAAAGTTTTGCTCTTGTTTCTTCTGATAATTGCGGTCCCTTATTAAATATCCCGATTATTATCTGCTCCTCCTGCTGCTGCAGAGTTATCCTGATCAAGGGATCAGGAATATTATTCTCCTGCATCGCTTCCCGGGCATTATTAATGATATTCAGCAGTACCTGTACTATTTCATTGGGATTACCACTACTGCGGCAGTCGTCCTCGAATTCAGTCACAATCGTTACCTGGGCATTCTTTAAAGTAAAATCCAATAGTTGTAATGACCTGGTAATTACGTCCTTAAGATTGAATTCTTTGATGAATTCCGGCTTAAAGAAATTGCGGAAATCATTGATGGTCTCATTCATGTATTGTATTTGCCCCGAAATCAATTCCAGCTGCTTTTTCAAAAATTCATCATTCAACTCCTCAAAATCCCAGGCATCACCGATCGACTGTGCCAATATTCCTACAATGTTCAAGGGTTGCCGCCACTGATGAGCAATGGAAGAAACCATTTCGCCCATAACAGCCATTCTTGATTGCGAAGAGAGAAGATCATCCTGAGTATTAATGCGGTTTGCCGCCGCTTGAAATTCCTCCTGCAGCTGGCGATGCGTAAGCTGCAGATTTTGCAGAGTACTGTTTAACTCAGCTATCTGATTACTCATAGCTTTATTTTTTTCATCTAATTCTGTAGATTTAAGTTTATAGATTTGAGTCTTATATTTTGCTTCCAGTTCTGTTATTTTTTCCTGATTATTCTCTTGAGTGATATCTGCATTTAAGTCAATATACCTTTTCAAATATCTTAACGATTCCGGCAGATTCTCCATTGCTTCATAATAGGATGAAAATGCTTTATAACAATCTGCCTGCAGCCATTTCAGGTTATTGGTGTCAGCCAGATTCATCGCTTCTTCCAGATATGGCAGGGCATCAGCAGGATCTCCGATATTGATTAAAGTTGTAGTCAGGCCCAGACATATGGTCGATATATCATTGGGATTTGTTATATATGTTCTGAGTGCATGTGATTCCTTCAGATATTGCACTGCCTGCTCAAAACCTCCTGAATAAGCGTAGCAAAGCCCGATATTTAAAAGAGCAGTTGCTTCGAAAGCTTTCATGTCCTGCTCACGGAAATATTCCAGAGACTTAAAATTTATTTCAAGAGCTTCCAGATATTTCTTCTGTCCATATAATATATGCCCTAAATTCATTCTGATGGAGTGCTTTGCCAGGTTATCTATTTCTTCGGCTATCTGTAGGGAAAGCTCAAAATAATGATATGCCTCATCGTCTTCTCCTCTCTTTTGATGTATCATTCCCAGAGCATTATAACAGCTCAGCAGTTGTTGCTTATTATTTATTTCCAGATAATAATCGAGTGAGCGCATCATATATTGCAGAGCTAAAGTTGAGTTGTTCTGGTTTAGTGCCAGGCGTGATTTCATATTATAAGCTGCTCCAATTGCATTGGGATCTTTATACCTTAGACCTGTTTTCAATAGTTGATTGATCATGCTCTCGGTTTCTTCAATGTCCGGGTTATAAAAACCGGCATTACACATACAGACCAGAGCAGATATTTCCTGGATATGATCATTAATCTCTACTGCCTGCTCAAATACCCGTCTGGCCTGTATAATACTTTCCGACGGGTCTATTTGACGCAGATATCTGGAATAATCCAGTATGGCGTTTAGTTTCTCTTTGCCCTCGCTGGCAGCTATTCTGTCTAAAAACTTCTTTCTTTCCATTTACTATATTCCTTAAAAAATGTCTGGCTAAGTTAAACTGTAACAGGGATGTTTATTGTGAATTCCACGCCCCCAGTAAGGTTTTCCATTTCCAGTTTACCATGATATTTATTTTCGATTATCATGCGTGAAATATATAATCCAATACCGGTTCCGTCTTTGCCTTTTGTAGTAAAATAGGGCTCAAAGAGTTTTGCCTTGATCTCCGGAGGCAAGGCTGAACCTTTATTGAATACACTGATCTTGCAGCTATCCTTTTCTGGTTTTACGGTTATTTTAATATAGGGATCGGGAATATTTTCCTCCAGCATAGCGTCCCGTGCATTATTGATAATGTTCAGCAAAACCTGCACAATCTCGTTGGGATTGCCGCTTATGCTGCAATTCCCTTCAAATTGAGTTTCTAGCTTTATGTCCGCTTGTTGAAGAGTAAAATCAATAAGTTTTAATGACTTGGCAACCATGTCCTGTAACTCAAATTCTTCAATCAGATCGGGCTTGAAGAAATTACGGAAATCATTGATGGTTTCATTCATATAGCTGATTTGCTCCGTGATATGCTCAATCTGCTTGTCCAGAAATACTCCCGTAACTTCATTAAAATCCCAGGCATCACCTATTGATTGGGCTAAAATACCGATAATATTCAAAGGCTGTCTCCATTGATGAGCAATTGATGAAACCATTTCACCCATTACAGCCATGCGTGATTGCGAAGACAAAATATCATCCTGAGTATTCATTTTATTTACTGCTTCCTGGAAGTCTTTTTTTAATAACTGATGAGTATTATTAAGGTCTTGCAGTGATTTATTTAAAATACTGATCTGATTACTCATAGCTTTATTTTTCTTATCCAGTTCACTACTTTTTGATTTGTAGATCTGAGTTTTATGTTTTGCTTCCAGTTCGGCTAATTTTTCCTGGGTATTTTCTTTAGATATTTTCTCTTTCAGCACTAATACTTTTTGCAGATACTCATATGCCTGTTGATAATCTCTCTTTTCCTTATAATAAAGAGAAAAAGTTTCATACCCTAAAGCCATATCCCATTGCAGGTCATACTTTTCTGCCAGTTCCACAGATTCTTCAATATAGGGTAGAGCTTCTTCTAACTTTCCCATTTTTATCAAATTTGTGGCTACGGCATTACTCCTTTTACTAATAAGGTATTGCTCATTCAATTCCTTACTGAGCGTATAAGACTTTTCCAGGTAGTTAAAAGATTTTTCAAAATCCTCTAACTGGTAGTAACAAAATCCAATATTATACAATGTACTGGCTTCTGAAGTCTTCTGGTCAGTTTCTTGAAAGTATTTTAGAGATATAAAGTTGGATTCCAAAGCCTCTTTATACTTTTTCTGATCCTGCTGGATAATGCCAATATTAACTCTGATGGAATGTCTGGCTTCACTGCCAATTTCTTCAGCTACCTGTAAAGCTAATTGAAAATAGTGAGTTGCTTCATCTAATTCGGTTTTCATCAGGTGAATTATCCCCAGCCCATTATAGCAACTCATCAGATCATATTGATCATTTGATTCCAGAAAATAATCCAGAGCCAGCAGCATATGTTTTAGTGAAAGTGTACCGTTATTTTGATTTAAGGCAATTCGCGATTTTATTGCATAGGCTGTTCCCAGGGCTTTAGCTAACTTGTTTTTCACCCCGGTCTTGATTAAAAGATTTACCCAGTGCTCAGTTTCTGGTATGTCTGATTTATTGAAAAAGGCAGTGGCAAGATGTATCATGGCATTCATTTCCAACTGCACATCGTTTTCTGTACGGGCTATTTCGAGCACCTGTTTCGCCAGCCTGGCGCTTTCCTCAGGATCTATCTGTTGTAAATAACGGGAATACTTCATTAGGGCGTTCGTTTTTTCAATTCCCTCACTATTGGCGATCTTGTCTAAAAACTTTTTCCTCTCCATAAAACCTCATTAAATATGATCAAAGCATTTTTTGGGCATCATTTCAAAATTTCTGCGGGAAGGGATATCGCGAATTCCACGCCATCTTCCCGGCACTCGACATCAAATTTGCCCTGATACTTGTTTTCTATTATTTTGCGGCAGATATATAATCCTATACCGGTACCTTCATTACTTTTCGTTGTAAAATATGGTTCAAATAGTTTATTCCTTACTTCTTCTGATAACAGGTTGCCTTTATTGAATATTCTGATGAAAATATTTTCCTGCTCAAGACTTAATCTTATCCTGATCAAGGGTTCGGGTATTTTATTTTCCTGCATCGCTTCCCGGGCATTATTGATGATGTTTAAAAGCACCTGCACGATCTCATTGGGATTGCCGCCTATACGGCAGTCTCCCTCAAATTCCGTTTCAACCTCAATCCTTGCCTTTTTCAAACTATAATCAAGCAATTGTAATGATCTGGATATCACGTCCTCAAGTTTAAAGTCATTCACATATTCCGTCTTGAAAAAATCACGGAAATCTGTTATCGTTTCAGACATATACTGTATCTGCTCCATAACGATCTTCACCTGCTCATCGATAAATTCTCCGGATATCTCGTTGAATTCCCAGGCATCCTGAAAGGATTGCACTAATAGCCCTATTATGTTCAAAGGCTGTCGCCACTGGTGTGCGATGATTGATACCATCTCCCCCATCACTGCCATGCGCGATTGCGTGGATAGCAGGTTATCCTGCTCATTGATCTTAGTAACTGCCTGCTGAAATTCCTGCTTCAATTGCTCATGGATATCCCGTAAGCCTTCCATTGCCTCTTTTAGACGGACTATCTGCTCCGACATTGACTTATTCTCTGCATCCAGTTCCTGCGAACGCAACATATATATCTGTGTTTTATATTTCGCTTCCATCTCAGATAGTTGTTCTCGGTTCAATTCTTTATTCAATTCACTGGTTAAAGTTATTACCTGTTCCAGATATTTGCTCTTTTCCTCAAAATTTCCTTTATAGTGCCAATACCTGGCAAAAGCTTCGCTGGTTTCCAGAAGATTCCACTTAAGATTGTTTTCCTCAGAAATGCGCAGTGATTCCTGAAGATAACGATAGCTTTCATCATATCTGCCCAGATGGAGCAGTTCAGAACCTATCGTAACGCAGCTTGTGCTTAAACCCTTGGGATCATTGATCTCCTTTTGCAGTTTATACGATTTCTCGAAATAGGTCATGCTTTGCTCTCTATCACCTAGTTGATGATATACCAATCCCAGATTGTAGCAGACATTCCCCAGATTTACCACTAAATTATTTTCCCGGAACATTGTCTCGGCTCGTTTATAATATTTCAGTGCCTGATCAAATTCTTCCCGATTATAATGGATATTGCCAATATTCATCAAAATGGTCTCCCGGGCCGGATGATTCAATTTCTCCGCCTGCTCCAGGGCTAACTGATAATAATTATATGCCTCCTCAGTGTTGCCTAGATGTAAATGACACATTCCAAGATTGTTATAACAACTCATCAGATTCCAGCCCTGAGGTTTCTGAAGGTAATATTCCAGTGCCTTTAAAAATAATTCCAGCGCTTTGCCGGGATTTTCCGATTTATATGCTATGCGTGCCCTGATATTATAAGAAGTCCCCAGAGTTTCGGGATCATTTATTTTTAATCCTCTCTGTAATAATTCATGGGTAAACTTTTTCGCTTCTTCGAATTCAGACAGATAAAAATGAGCATAAGCAATGCAAACAAGTGCCGCTATCTCTTCGTCATCATTCTCATTGGCTAACGCAATCTGTCGCGCTTCCTCTGCAAATGTAATACTCCGCCGGTCTCCTGATTGTCTTAAAAACTCCGAATATTTGATTAATACCTTTATTCTCTCTTTACCCTGGCTATCTCTCAACATTGACTGTAATTCTGCTTCTTTCATATCACACTCTTTTATTTTTGTCATCCCACTTAATTTATCTAACTCTTAAATTCTGTTCCTTTTGTCAAGCTCATTGAAGGGGAAGCCTGATGATGAATTCCACTCCCTCAGGGCAGTTTCCTCCCCTGATTTTGCCTTTATACTTATTTTCAATGATCATCTGGCATAAATATAATCCAATTCCGGTTCCATTTTCTTCCTTGGTTGTGAAATAAGGTTGAAAGAGCTTTGCAACTGTTTCTTCCGGGATCTGCTCGCCTTTGTTAAAAACCCTGATGACGATCTCATCAGAGGCTTTTTCCAGAGATATACGGATCAATGGCTTGCTTATACCTGCTGCCAGCATGGCATCCCGGGCATTATTCATCAGGTTCAGTATCACTTGCGTGATGTCATTTCTTACCCCGTTAAAGAAACAATTATTAGAAAGTTCCGTTTCCAGTTCTATCTCAGATTTCTGCAGCAGATAATTGAGTAAGTGAATGGCATTTTCTATGGCATCCTTTAAATTAAACTTACTAATTCCTTCCGGCTTGAAAAAATTACGGAAATCTGTGATCATGTCAGACATATACTTGATCTGCTCCATCGCTTCCGTTACCTGCTGTGAAACGAATTCTTCCGAAAGGTCATCATATTCCCACGCATCCTGAAATGATTGCACCAGAATTCCGATCACATTTAATGGCTGCCGCCATTGATGTGCGATCAGTGAAATCATCTCTCCCATTACTGCCATGCGGGATTGCGAAGATATCAGGTTGTCCTGAGTATTAAGCAGGGTGATCGCGGACTGGAATTTACCCTCAAGCAGCTTATGCTCTTCACGCAATTGCTTTAATGATCCTGCCAGCTTGCCAATTTGATTGTTCAATGTTCGCGTTTTCTCTTTCAATTCCTGATTTTGAAGGCGGTAGATTTCCGTTTTGAACCTGGAATTCATCTCGGCTATTTTCTCATTGTTTATCCGTGTCATATAGGCATTATGCAGTTCCAGATACTGGTGCATATAGCCTAACGATTGCTTAAATAATCCCTGCCTTTCCAGGCAGTGAGCATAGCTCTTCAATATTTCGATCAGGCTGCTTTCCAGTTCATGAGAACGGGCAAGTGTCTCTCCTTCCTCCAGGTATTTCATTGCGTCGGAATATTCTTCGCTGTCAATATATACCTCGGCAATTTTACGGCAGATCCTGCTCAGTTCTTTCCAGTCGTTTATTTCCTTCAGCAGTCTATATGATTCATTATAACATTCAAGCTGTTGTTCCGGTTTATCAAGCGCTCCATAAGCCAGACCAATATTAAAGATGGCATAAGCTTCATTATTCTTCAAGTCCTGCGCTTTAAATGACCGGGCGGATGCCTGATAAAGTTCCAGTGCCTGTTCATAATTATTATCTTCATATTTAATGCTGCCCATATTCATCCTGATCGTGTCACAGGTAGGTGTCTGAAGTTCTTCTCCAATTTCCAGAGCTAAAGCCATATAATGATATGCTTCCTCATAATTCTTTAAATGATGGTGGATCTTTCCCAGGTTATTCAGGCAGCTCATTTGATTATATTTTATATTCCCCTGACGGTAATATCTCTCTGCCAGAAGGTAATTTTCTATGGCTTCATCCGGTTTATTCTGCTGCAGTGCTACATCTGCCTTCAGATTGTAAGCCGCTCCCAGGGCCCGTTGATTGTCTAGATCTTTACCCATAATTAACAAATCTTCCACTAACGGAGTTATCTGCTCAAAATTGCCGTTATAAAGTCTGGCATAGCCCAGATGGATCTGGCAGAGTATTTCAAATTCTCTATCTGCCAGTTTCCTGCTCAACTTCAAGGCTTCCAGTGCCATCAGACAGCTCTTTTCCGTATCTATCTGTAACAGGTAATTGGAATACTGTAATAATAAACTGCCTTTCTCTCGACCACTGCTCTCTGCTATCTTCTTTTTATAGTCATCACTTTTCATAACGCCTCATTAAATATTATGATTATTCTATTCCCTTATAAAAACAATTATTTCTTTTCGTCAAGGTTTACATAACTTTATTACATAATTGTTCACTTGTCAGTGCTGTCGGTGTCGTCCGTGGTTGAAAATCTTCATTCTTTTAATTAACGGTAAATAAAGCGTATGCAAAAAAAAAGAAGAGAAGACATAGAACCGCGAAAGGCACGAACCACACGAAAAAAGAAGAATGAATAAAAAATAATACTCTTAATTATCTTCTTTCGCGCCTTTCGCTTGTCGAGGCGTAGTAAAACGAAGACTGGCGCCTTTCGCGGTTGAAAAATCTTTATTCTTTTATTTCTTCTTTTACTTCCGGTTTTGGCAGACCATTTTCTGCGAAGAGCTTTGCTATTTCTTCAGTGGGGTAATAGCCTTCGTGACGGAAGAATTCTTTGCCATCAGCATCGAGGAATATCTGGGTGGGTATCAGTTTGATGTTCCAGGTCTTGGAAAGTTCTCTTTCCTCATTTACGTTGTTAAAGATCACGGCTACGCTGTCGCCGTAAATAGTGCGCACTTCTTCCATTACTTTTTCCATCATTTTGCAGGGAATGCAGGTGGTGGAACCGAATTCGAGAAAAGTGATCTGCGGTTTGACTATTTGCGAAGTATCAGCAGGAGTTATTTCCGCAGCCAGGGATATTATCAGGAAAAGGGAGAAGAATAACATCAGTTTTTTCATTTAAAAATCCTTATAATTATAGTATTTTTTAAAATATCCAGAAGAGTAACAGTAACGGTGATAATTCCTTGAAAGGCGAACTGCGAGGTGCACAAATCTTTTATGATCCACTGAGCGCGGGTTGATCAGATGAAGTGTGGTGAAATAGGTTGTAAAACTGCCACAGAATTTCAATTTTAACCCCTTATACCTGAATATATCAGAATTATACCAAGAATCAGGAAAATAACAGCCAGCAATATCTTGGTAATTCCGGTTTTCTGCTGCACCCAATTGCCCATTTTTCTGGAAGATATTCCCCAGTAGATGAGCATGAATACGACTATAAGGGGAAAGATAAAGAGAATATTGTAAATTATCAGATATATATATGCCTGTAATCTGTACTGCATCAGATTACTCATGTAAACCAGAGTAGGCAGATATACCTGTCCGGTACAGAATAATTCCTGGATAGAAACCAGAAATCCAATCACAAAAGCTCCGATGATGAAATGTTGAACTTTCGTTTTCTCCCTGATAATCTGGTGAATTTTCAGCTTAATTTTACGTGGCAGTTGCAGAACCATTTCAGAAGTACGGGATTTACGGAATAAATAATAATCATAAAGGCTATAAGCAGCCAGAATAATTGACAGAGTCCCGATAACGACGAAGAGAATATTAATAATGATTGCCAGAGAATTGATCTGCCTGATTTTCTCCAGAATACTCAGCCCCAGAATCCCGAGGAGAAAATAGGTAAGAAAGACTGCCAGCGTATAGGAAAACCCGATTATTAATATCTCTTTCCCCTTTCTGCCTGATAATGAAAGATATGAGACCAGGAAAATTATGGTGGCAAAAGCGCAGGGATTAATACCATCTATCAGTCCGGCAAGAATAATTGTAATAATTCCAAGAGATTTGAACCTTTCAATAATCGAGAGCCCGGAATTACCCTTAAATTGTTCTGCTTTCTCCCAGGGAGGTATTTCCAGATCCGAAGTACCTAAAAGAATAATATTTTCCAGGTTATGCCAGCGCGCCTTTTCCTGCAGGAGGTATTTATCTCCAATAAATACCACTGGTGTAACGGAATGTTTGTTTTCAGGGAGATCATATAGCGTGCTTAATGCTTCACTTAATTCCATGCCTGCACGGGTGGAAATATCATATTCGCGGATAACTACCTGGGGATATTTCTTTTTAATATGTTGCAGATCAAGATAGGTTCTATCACAATGACTGCATCCTTCTTTAAAAAAATAAGCGATATAAACAGAAGCTGCCGGGTCGCTGATATTTGTTATGGATTCTGTGCCGTTTTCTGTTTCCAACTGTTGTGGTTGCCCGGAGCTGTTACTCTTTACCGAATCAATTTCGGCAGAATTATTTACTACTTCAGGAAATTCACAACCACTCTTACTATATTCAATTATGATATTCTCAATGTCAATGTGAGCATCCAGACCACCGATAATGTAATCACCAATAAAGATTATCGGAACATCTTTTGTTGCCCCATATTGCTTCTCCAGTTGATTGAGAAGCGCGAAGTTTTTACTGTCATTAACGCTAAATAATTGATAATCAATAGAATATTTCTGCTCCAGATACGGTAATGTGTATTCTAAAAATTCTTCACAGTCCTCACAATCTTCGGAATAAAACAGATAAAATCTTACCGGATTTGTTCCAGCAGTTTCCACAGCAGGTAAATTAGATATTAAACAAAGAAACACTAATATCCCAGTGGCGATCCTTAATATCATAATATTATTTAATACCTTTAATTATTTAAACGCAATATAATTATCTCTAAGCTATTTATTCCGATTTTGTTTTTTATGTGTTTCCCAACAAGATTTGCAGAGAGAAACATTTTGCACACTACAGCATGATTTTATCTGTAACTGGTGAATTTCTTCAGCATTAATAATCTCTCCGCAGGCATTACATTGTACCTGTGTCTTTTTCTCCACAATTTTCTCCTTCAACTTATAATCACCCTTTCCACTATCGAAAGCTATTTGGCGAAACCGCCAAATCCGTCAAGCATTTAATAACACCGGCAGGATCAGGTAAAATATGGGCGCGTGTTTAAAATAACTTGACTGATTTTTTAATTTTACATTACTTAGTCATTTAGCTAAATAAGTAAATGAAGTTGGTTGTTATGAAAATGCTGTTAACTGTTTTTAAAGCACTGGCAGACAGTAACCGGTTACGGATTATTGCAGCTTTGACGCAATATGACGAGTTATGTGCCACTCAGATCATAGAGCTTTTGCAGGTAAAAGGAGCTTCAGCATCACGGCAGCTTGGAATCCTCATGTCTGCGGGACTGGTTGAGAGCAGACGCGACGGGCGCTGGGTTTACTATAGTTTTCAAGCACCCCAGAGTGATTATAAATCATTTATTGAATGGATGAAAGCAGAATTTGAAAAATCAGCGCTGGTTCAACAGGATATAAAGCTTCTGGAAGGAATTACAAAATATGCTCCTGAAGAACTCTGTCGGAGGCAAAGAGGGATCAAGTGCTGCCCTGTTTAGGCAGAGGAGTTTTGATCAGCAACAGGGAGGAGTAATTTGGATAATAATTTTATTGAAAGTTGCTTTTTAATAGAAGAAGTTTTATTTATAACTCCACGTAAAGCGCTTGCATTTCTGGAGAACGAAGCAATTTTAGTGGATATCAGGGAGGAATATTTCAGGAATGGCAGAACTTTCATAGTGAAAACAACAATCAATTTACCGTATTCAGTTTTAGAAAAAGAATGGGAAATTCTCCCCAGTGATAAGCTTTTGATTTTTGCAGATTATGTGGGATTAAACAGCAGGGAAGCCGTTATATTCCTGAGAGAAAAAGGTTTTCAGGAAATTGCCGTACTGATAGGGGGAGTTGTTGATTGGGAAAAGGATGGCTTGCCCTTGAAGATTAACAGAAATGAAGAACTGATAGGAAGTTGCGCCTGCAGTCTAAGACCCAGAAAGAGAAAATAAATTCGGATTAAACAAATATAGGAGGATTTTAAATGAACAGAAAGATGCTTTTAGTAATTATATCATTACTGCTCCTGGCTTCAATTGCTTCTGCAATGTCTTTCAGCACTGAGGAGGCTTTGGAAAAAGCAGCAAAAGATGGGCAGTTTTTGCTGCTTGCTTTTTATGATAAAGAAGAGCAATCATTTAATGAGATGTCATCGGTAATAGAAAAATTTTCTACTACACAAAGTGACAATACATCTTATTATTTCGCGGACTATAATGATCCTGTTAATCAAGAGATAGCGAAAAAGTACGGCATTCGCCGGGCAGCAGATCTTCCCATACTGATTATTATCGCTTCCAATGGTGCCATAACAGGCGGTTTCCCTAAGACGGTTACTACCGAACAAATAAGAGAAGGGATATCTGTGCCAGATATAATGCTCCAGATCCTGAAACCACTTCAGGAACAAAAAATTGTGTTAGTCGCACTACAGAATGAAATGACCGAGTTCAATGCCGAATCTCTGCAAGGAGTAAATGAATTCGCTGATGATAAGCAGTATAGTCAAATCACTGCGGTAGTTAAAGCAGATCCTTCTGCTGCCGGTAATCAGGATTTTATCAAACAGTGTAAACTGATAACTCCTGTAATGGAAGCAACGGTTGTAGTGCTTCTTCCGCCCGGGAGTATTGGTAAGATATTAACTGGTAAAGTGACAAAAAGTGAACTTGTATCCGTTCTGCAGGCATGTTCATCCGGCGGTTGCGGCACAGGTGGCTGCTCTGATCTGCGCTTTAAAAATAATGTCAGTCCGATAGAATCTCCGCTTGCTAAAGTGTCAAAACTTAACGGAGTATCATTTACCTGGAATAGAGAAGAATTTCCCCAGAGATTTTTTCCGGAGGGCAGGCAAATAGGTTTGATCGCCCAGGATGTGGAATCGGTTGTTCCGGAAGTTGTGAATACAGATTTAGACGGGTATAAATCTGTGGAGTATGACAAACTTGCAGCATTGCTCATTGAGGCAGTAAAGGAAATGGAACACCAGATACAGCAGCAGGATATCATAATCCAGGAACAGGAAAAAAGGCTCAATAAATTAGAAGGCAAAAAATAACAGTTTGGCACTTGCTAATCAGAGGAATGAATGAAAATCAGGCAAATAGTAATCAAAGAACTTTTTCAGAGACGAAATCAGTTAATTTCCAGCCTTATAGCAGTATCCCTGGGAATAGCAGTGATGGTGGCAATTCAGAGTATAACGTACTATTCTGAAAAAGCCGTAGCAGGCGAACTTGATGCCTTGGGGGCAAATGTACTGATATTAGCAAAAGACGCAACAGTGCAGGATTATTACAGTGCAGACTTTCAGCAGTCAGAAATACCCGAAGACTATGTGACGATACTTGCCGAAAGCGATATTCAGGGTATTGATAATATGTCTCCGAAATTCAGTCTTCCGATTGATTTAAATGGGCGTCAAGCTACCTTAACGGGTATATTACCGAAAAATGAGTTTAAATCAAAATATATATGGCAGGGAGCACTTGGTATATTTTCTCAACCGGAAGGATGTGGTACCCCTGTGAATATTCCCGGAGTAACTTATGCAGCAGAAACGACCGTTCGCAGGCAGGTAATAGAAGATTTATCTCCACTGGAAATGTTAGCCGGAGCGGATATCGCAAAAATTTTAGGAATTGCGGAAAATGATTCTCTGGTAGTTCTCGGTAAGAAGTTCATCATAATTGCAGTACTTCCGTTAACTGGAACTGTAGATGATGGCAGGCTTTTTGCCCATTTACACACCGTACAGGAACTGGCAGGGAAAAGTGACGTTTTACATTCCATCGAAATAGTAGGCTGTTGTTCAGCTATATCGGGTGGATTAATTCAGAAAATCAATAAACTTTTACCCGACGCAAAAGTTGTCACTATTACCCAGATTGTCCAAACGCAGATCAAGACAAATACAGTTATGAAGCGCATATCAATAATCCTGTTGATCGTGATTTTGCTCGTTGGAGGAGCAAGTATAGCGAACTATATGTTTTCCAATGTTCAGGAAAGGCAAAGGGAAATAGGTATCTATCTGGCTCTGGGTGCCAACCAGTACTGGATAATCAGGATGTTTCTCATGAAAGCCCTGATAATCGGAATTTCGGGAGGAATAATCGGTTACCTGCTTGGATCTGTCCTGGCTATAATACTTGGACCTCAGATTGCAGGAATAAATGTGTTACCTCTGCCCTGGTATGCGGTTTACAGTTTATTAATATCCGTAATAATTGCCCTGATCGCCAGTGCAATCCCTGCACTCAAGGCAGCCAAAGTAGATCCGTCGATAATTATGAAGGAGATTTAAGAAAATGCTGCAAGCCGAATATATTACTAAAACATTTAAAAGAAAACATGGTGAAGTTATTGCCCTTGATCAGGTTTCGTTAAAGATCGAGAAAGGGGAATTTATTGCGATTACCGGTCCGAGCGGAAGCGGTAAAAGTACTCTGTTACTTGCTTTGGGGGGCATGAGTTCACCGAGTAAAGGTGCGGTTTTATTTGAAAAGAATTCGGTATATAACTGGGATGTGAATAAAAGGGCTAAATGGCGGGCAAGTCAGATCGGGTTTGTTTTTCAGTCTTTTAATCTGATTCCCTATTTAACGGTTTACGAAAATGTCGGTGCAGGTCTTGCCCTGGCTGGGGAGAAAAATATAAGCGATGCCTTAATAATCCCATTGCTCGAGCAGATGAAAATTGCAGATCGCAAAGACCACTTGCCTTCGGAACTAAGTGTCGGGCAGCAGCAGCGTGTGGCATTAGCACGAGCCCTCATAAAAAATCCAAACATTATCTTTGCTGATGAACCAACGGGAAATCTTGATCCTGAAACAGGGAAAGAAATCATGCAGATAATCACAAAGCAGCACCAGGAGGGGAGAACAGTTGTTGTGATCACTCATGATCCGCAGGTTGCTCATGCTGCCGGCAGAATAATCAGAATTGCTGAGGGAAGGATTGTTGAATATTAAAGGACAAAATACATTCCCCTACTGCAATCCCCGGGATTGAAGTTGAAGAATAATATGACTTAGGAGTAAATAATAATGAGCAGAAAAAAGAATTTAAAAGAAGGTATCAGTTTTTTCGAGCAATATTTAACTCTGTGGGTGATTTTGTGTATGGCGGCAGGAGTTCTGATTGGTAAATATCTGCCAGGGATACCGGCATTTCTGGGTCAGTTCGAATATGCCAGGGTTTCCCTTCCGATTGCCATATTAATCTGGCTGATGATCTATCCTATGATGATGAAAGTGGATTTTGCCAGTATCAGGAATGTGGGCAGAAATCCGAAGGGATTATATGTCACCTGGGTTTCCAACTGGCTGATCAAACCTTTTACGATGTATGGCATAGCCTGGTTATTCTTTTTTGTGATCTTCAAGGCATTGATACCAACAGAGCTTGCCCGTGATTACCTCGCGGGTGCAATATTACTGGGAGCAGCACCCTGCACGGCAATGGTTTTTGTCTGGAGCCATTTGATTAAAGGCGATCCGGCTTATACGGTTGTGCAGGTGGCAACCAATGATCTGATAATTCTGGTGGCATTTACGCCGATTGTGGCGTTTCTGCTTGGTATCGGCGGGATAACCATACCGTGGAATACGTTGCTGTTATCGGTTCTGCTGTTTGTTGTAATTCCTCTGGCTGGAGGTATTATCACGCGTACCAGCGTAATAAAAAGCTATGGAGAAGAGTATTTTAATAAAACATTCACTCCAAAATTCAACAACGTGACAATTGGCGGGCTACTGCTGACGCTGGTCATCATTTTTGCTTTTCAGGGTGATGTTATCCTTAATAATCCTTTGCACATCATCCTGATTGCTATTCCCCTGACAATTCAGACCTTCCTGATATTTTTCATAGCTTATTTAGCTGCCAGGAAATTGAAACTTCTTCACAATATTGCCGCTCCAGCCGGTATGATTGGAGCTTCAAATTTCTTTGAACTTGCTGTAGCCGTGGCAATATCGCTCTTCGGCACTACATCACCTGTGGCTTTGGCAACTATCGTGGGAGTGCTGGTGGAAGTGCCGGTGATGCTGACCTTAGTAAAAATCGCCAATAAGACAAAACACTGGTTCCCGGAAAAGGGTAATTAGTGAAACTTTGGGGTATTTATTGCTGAGTAAAGTTATTTAATCCCCTGAGCTTCGAAAAGTTTGACGATCTCGGATGTGGGGTAATAGCCTACGTGACGGTTGAATTCTTTACCTTCGGCATCAAGAAAAACCTGAGTAGGTATCATTTTAATATTGTAGCTGGCAGAAAGTTCCCTTTCGATATTTACATTATGAAATATAACTTCTACCCGGTTGCCGTAAATGGTGCGAACCTCGTCCATGACCTTTTCCATCATTTTACAGGGGACGCAGGTGGTGGAACCGAATTCGTGAAAGGTGATCTGCGGTTTGATAGTAGCTGTGGAATCCGTGGAATCAAGAACAGTGATTTCAGCGGAAAGTGATATCATCAGGACGAAACAGAATAACAGCATTATTTTTTTCATATAAAATTCCTTACGCTTAGAGTATGTTTTTGATCAGGTTATAGATGGCGGCGATGATGATCAATATGCCGCTGATCCTGCGGATATAGACGGTTCCTCGGGAAGTATGATTCCAGCGCAGGTATTTTTTCAGGGTTTCCATAAATGTACCGGCAGCCACGATTATACCGCAGTGTCCTATAATAAAGGCGAGCATAAGGGTGATGCTGAAAACCGGTCGCACGGAAATATTACTGATGCTGATACTTAAAATAGGCGCCATAAATGCCAGTGCACATGCTCCGAGCCCTATGCCGAGTAGTATTCCCAGATAAAAACCATTCCAGTATGGGCTTTTATGTAAGCGTTTATCGATCAGCTCAATGCCGCCGGTTATGGGCAGAAGGTCGAGAAAATATAATCCAGCCAGCAGTAAGAGCAGACTGACGAATATATTGAGTAAAAGTTCCACCGGTCCAAGCAGAATGCCAATCGTAAATGAGATCACCGCCATGATCAGCATGGTTACCAGAATCCCTAAGGAAAATGCCAGCGAAATATTAAACGCCTGGCGTGGTTTGATGCCATCCTGACGATTTATATAGGCAATGATCAACGGAAGACTGGATAGATGGCAGGGGCTGAGCAATACGCTGAGAATGCCCCAGCCCAAAGCAGCTAATGCTGCAATGACGGGTGCGCCATACAGAGCGGTTGCCAGATTTTCAAGCATTTTATTCCGGCTTAAAGAACTTCAACAGCTCTTTTTCTTTGAGCACTTTACCCGTGGAAACAACTTTTTCGTCAATCACCAGCGCTGGAGTGGACATTACTCCATAACCGATAATGACTTCAATATCCTGAATGTGCTCGACAGACGCGGCAATATTATGCTTCGCCAGGGTATCAATGACGTTCTTTTCCAGAATATTGCAGTTCCTGCAACCGGATCCCAGAATTTTAATAACCATATTTAACTCCTTTTTTTAGCCACGGATTACACGGATTTGCACGGATAAGAAATATGTTAATTATGCAATTATCCATGTTGATCCGTGTGATCAGTGGCTGATATCTTTATTACTTTTCACTTCTCACGTCTCACTTCTCACGATATTTTTACAAGTAAAAATATATCCCATTAAAGAGATAGCCTACCAGGATGATGCCTATACCGGTAATGATCAGAAAAGAGGCTATTAACCGGGGTTTGATGACTTTACGCAGGATTATCATTTCGGGCAGGGAAAGTGCTGTGACTGCCATTAAAAATGCCAATGCCGTGCCGAGTCCTACTCCTTTTCCGATCAACGCTTCCGCTATTGGTATTGCACCCATGGCATTGGAATATAGGGGAATACCACAAATTACGGCAACAATTACTGCAAAAGGATTTTCCGGTCCGGCATATCTGGCAAGAATCGCTTCTGGCGCCCAGCCATGAATGGCAGCGCCGATGCCGATACCGATCAGTAAATAGATCCAGATGCGTTTGATGATCTCGTGTAATTGCTCCCAGGCAAACTGCATACGCTGCTTGTGATTAAGCTGCGTATTTGCTGCTGCACCCATCTGCATTTTCCAGACGTATTCTTCCACGTATTTTTCCATTTTCAGTCTGCCGATCAGGAAACCGCCCAAGGTTCCGATGATCACACCGCAGGCAACATAAACAACGGCAACTTTGATACCGAATGAGGCCAGCAGAATTACAAAGGCTGCTTCATTGACGATAGGGGAGGTGATCAAAAAAGAGAAGGTTACACCTAAAGGAATACCGCCTTCCACGAATCCAATGAACAAAGGAACTGAGGAACATGAGCAGAATGGAGTTACAATTCCTAAAAGAGATGCCATGAAATTGGCTGTAATACCCCGAAAACGGGAAACGATCTGTTTCGTACGTTCCGGCTGGAAAAAACTGCGGACGTAAGATATGGCAAAGATCATCAGCGAAAGCAGGATGAGTATCTTGATCACATCATAAAAAAAGAAATGAATACTACCTGCCAGAGATGTTGCCGGATCAAGTCCGAATACGTTTTCCACTAAAAGCCAGATCAAGTTTTCTAACCATTTGAACATTGACATCCGCCTTCTTTTTGTATGCAGTTTAGAAAATCTATCACGCAGGGCATTAGCAGACGGTAATAAATATAATTGCCCTCTTTTTCAAAATCCACAATGCCTATCTTTTTCAATACATTCAGATGCTTGGAAACCGTGGACATATCGACGCCTAAAAGCTGTTGCAGTTCACAGACGCATTTTTTGCCATCAGCCAGACTCGTCAGCATTAAAAGACGCGAGGGATGCCCCAGCGCCTTAAAAATTGCCGCTTCTCTGCCCAGATCCTGTTTTTCAGACTGGCAGCAACATTCATTATCACAATCACATTTACCCATATATTTAACCTCCAGAGAGATGAGACACTATTTGGCAAAACCGCCAAATAGGTCAAGTTCTTTTTGGAGTACATCGACAGTGTCGATGTGTGCGGCGATAGCCGCAGTCTTTTGCCTGACCACTGGACTTTACCGTAATTCACTCAGCCCATAAAGAAGAAAACACAGACGAGACGTCTATGCTACAAGCCACTTTATAACTGAGAAAATTGTGTAAATAAAGAAGTTATCATCTTCCTGTAGCACAGACGTCCCCGTCTGTGAACCGCTTTGCCTGACCTCCGAAATTTACGCAAAACTCACAACCAGTAGAAAACACAGACGAGACGTCTATGCTACAAGCCACTTTATAACTGAGAAAATTGTGTAAATAAAGAAGTTATCATCTTCCTGTAGCACAGACGTCCCCGTCTGTGAACCGCTTTGCCTGACCACTGGACTTTACCGTAAATCGCTCAGCCCATAAAGAAGAAAACACAGACGAGACGTCTATGCTACAGGCAACTTCATAACTTGTATAATTTTCATAAATAAAGTGGACGTTCACCAGTGCGCAGCATGGGGAATGAACACGGCACTATTTCCAGATTGTGGGTAAGAGGTATCAGTTGCGACCATTACAGAGGTCATTTAATCGCAAGGTAGCTTAGAAAGAGATGTCTGTTATTTTTTGATCAGTCGAGATATTTACGGAAGAGTTCCACGAAGAGGAAATTTACGATTATCTGGAAGATGAGGGCTATGGTCATAATAACCATCAGGTAAAAGAATACCATGTCCATCCGGAATAGTGTCTGGGCATTACTGAGCAGGAAGCCGACACCATTTTCGCAGCCGATATATTCACCGAGTACTATGACTTTCAGAGCAAGCCCCGTACCGATGAGAATATTACTGCGGAAAACCGGCACCAGAACCGGGATATATACGTAACGAACTATTTCAAGAGTACCGCCACCGAAAATATAGACAACTTCTTCCTGTTCTCGCACAATTTTTCTCAACCCTGTGGACGTATTAATTGCCATAATGGGAATGGACATAACGATGATCATAGCAATGGGTACGTTATTGCCAACTCCGAAAATGATGAGAAATATAATTCCCAGAATAGCGCCTGGAATGACCTGAAAAAGGGAAAGGATATTTTCAGTATATTCAAAAAGGGTGAGTTTGTATGCTGCGATGCCGATAAAGGTAGCAATCAGAAACGCAGAAACGAAACCGGTTAAGAGGCGGAAAAGGGATATTTGCAGATGTAAAACAAATTCCTGGTTGAGGAATTCTGGTATCTTCCGAATGATCAGCCACGGGGAAGGGATGATATAGGCAGGAAAGATGAGAGAAAGAATCTCCCAGAGCAGCAGAAAAGCGAAAAAACCGACCAGGTTTTTCTTAATCAGTTGAATAAAAAGAGCGGGGAGGTGGGTTGATTCCGTTTTTTTCAAAGTAAAGCTCCATTTTCTTCTGCAGTTCATCACCTCTCAGGAATTGAAAGCGCATCATATTAAGCGACTGGCGGACAACTTCCGGCGCAAAACTTAACTTATCACCGTATTTTTCCTGTACCATTAGAGGGTCTTCATTTATCTGGTGTATAGCCTTTTCGAGTTCAGTCAGCAGCGTATCAAGTGGAATATCTTTTTTCTGCTGTGGATTATAGAAAAGGCCTAACTGGGGATAGAAATCAGAATCAGTTATCTGCTGCCATTTATCATTCAGATCAAAGGAGAAAAAGTAATTTTTATTATCCACGATCTGCAGAGCAGAGGAGACGGGCATAACGGCAAATTTTACATTGCCCTGGCGCATCATTTCCAGCATGGATGCGAAGGGCAAATAACCGGTTTCCAGGTCTGTTTCTACATTCAGACCTTCCTTTTCAGCCAGCCAGAGTGACATTTCTTCAATGGGACTGCCCTGGAAAGGGAAATATATCTTTTCACCTTTAAGCTGGGAAAAACCGGAAATTGTGGAATCTGCCGAAACCAGCCAGTTCAAACCATTAATCCAGGAAGCAGCCATTTTGATGGGAACATCGCGACGGGCAAAGCTTTCGCCAACGGCGTAACCGGTCAGCAGCAGGGGAATTTTTCCGCTGAGAAAAAGCGAGTGTGCCTGTGTGTGATTAGAAAAAAGCTTCACTTCCAGATCGGGAATATGATCAGCAGCAATGAGCAGAGGTAAAGAGGACGGATTATCCGGTGCCATGATCGTATAGGAAAAAGCAGACACAGTAAAAAACAGGTAAAATATCAAGAAAAAGAGCTTATGCATTTATTTGAGTCCCATCTTGAAATTAAAGGTCGATGCCGGCTGCTCAGGCTGAGAATCATTAAAGAGTTTCAACAGCCGATTGAAAGTATTAGAAGAACTATTAGTCCAGGAAAGATCGATCAGGAACCGTCGAAAATTTTTATCATAAAGCCGTTTATGGAATTGCAGCAGCGAAACCGGGTATTGGGGAATGACTATTGTCATACCGGAATCTGATTTCTTGATGAAATTCTGACGGTTATCGGCAAACATAGCCTCGTCCGGTATTTTCACCGGCATGCGCGAAAAGAAGAGTTCCGGATAAAAGAAAAGCGGAACGATCCCTCGGCGGTCATTGCCAGCTAAAAGATTGGGATAATCATTTTCAAAGGGGAATATCCAGTTTAAGATGCCTTCCTCCATAAGCAGCGTGATGGCAGCATCATTTAAGGCATAGACGTTTTCGCTGGTATAGAGGTTGACCTTGCGGAAATCTTTAAACAGCAGCTTCTGACTGAGGTGACTGAGCATAAAATTATTTATGCTAAGACCGGCAAGTCTGCTGATTTCTTTCTGCCAGTCGGGAATATTTTTTTCAGAAATAAAGCGCGGAAGCTGGATGATTAGTTTTTGAATATTGGACTGCCAGAAAAGCGATTTCAGGTCAAAACCGGCAAGCTCGGTAAGACTGAAATTGATGATCAGCCTGTCAATATTGTTCAAAAAGAGTTTCCGCAGCCAGTTGGGAGAATTGATACGGAAAAAGAGTTCTTCTTTGGCGGAAGGTCTGCTTTGCGCCAGATCTTTCAATACAGCCTGTTTCTTTTTCAGCGGATATGCAGGAGAATTATCAGAGGAGAAATTCTTCATCTGCGAGGGGAAATTTTTACCGGAAGTGCCGACCAGAAAGACGCTGTCGCCGTTTTGGCAATCGTCTTTGATATCCGGCAATTCGATTTCCATGTCCTCGGTGGCGGATGAAATATCTTTTCCATTATATAATATGGTTTTGATCTTATGTGCTTGAGTATCAAAACCTTCTGAGCTGAGGATGCGGATGCGGTCTCCGCTATTGATCTCATGTTCAGTAAATATTTTCAGTCGGGGTTTAACTGAAGTAACATTTCCGATCTTCAAACCGGTATAGGGAAATTCCGAAATAGCCTCGGAGACGTTTCCACCCATAAAATATGAAGTTTTTTCGCGACCGAGATCGTAATTTAGAAGCTGCCTCGCTTCATTGGCAGAGCGCGGTTCATCAAGAAGCTGGCGATATGCCTGAGCTGTATTAAAAACATATTCCGCGGATTTCATTCTGCCTTCGATCTTAAAGGAGGCAATACCGAGTTTTTGCAGTTTTTTAAGAAGATCAGTCTGTTGATTATCCTTGAGATTAAAAGCGTAATTTTCCTGACTCTTTATCGTATATTTACGACGGCAGGGCTGACGGCAATTGCCGCGATTAGCACTCATCCCTCCGAGAAAACTGGAAAAAAGACACATACCGGAAAAGGAATAACAGAGCGCTCCATGGATGAAGATTTCCAGCTCAATACTGCTGTTCTTCTTGATCAACGTCAGTTCTTCATAACTGAGTTCACGTGCCAGGATAACTCGCTCAAAACCTAGTTTTTCTGCAAATCGGGCTCCTGAAGAATTATGATGCGCCATCTGCGTGCTGGCATGGATCTTCAATTGCGGAAAATACTTTCTGATCAGATGTAAAACGCCAAGATCCTGAATGATCACAGCAGCAGGACTATTCTGAGTTAGACTGCTTAGAATATCGAGAAGTTCAGGTAGTTCGCTGTTCTTTATCAAAGTATTGAGAGTAAGATAAACTTTCACATTTTTCCGGGCAGCTTCCTGCAAAATCGCTTTATACTGGCTGAAAGTGAAATTTCTTGCCCGTTCCCGAGCATTAAACTGACGCAGACCAAGATAAATGGCATCAGCACCGCCTTCCAGAGCAGCATAAAATGCTTCCACATTGCCTACGGGCAGCAGCAGTTCCGTTTTTTTCATCAGATGCTTTCTGTGATCAATACAATGGCAGTGGCTGTCATGCCATTTTCGCTGCCGCTGATGCCGAGGTGTTCTTCCGTTGTTGCCTTCACCGAGATATTTTCAATTTCCGTCTGCAGATCTTCCGCCAGGTTCTGCCGCATTTGCGGGATGAATGGCATAAGTTTTGGTTGTTGCGCGCATACGGTCACGTCGAGATTTCCGAGTACAAAACCTTTATCCAGCAGCAGATTACATGTTTTTCGTAAAAGCAGCCTGCTGTCGATGGTTTTATATTGCGGATCGGAATCCGGAAAATGAGAACCGATGTCACCGGCAGCCAGAGCACCCAGAATGGCGTCTATTACAGAATGGATCAAAACATCTGCATCAGAATGACCAAGAAGACCTTTGGTAAAAGGAATATTCACGCCACCTAAAATAAGCGGACGTCCGGGAACTAACTGATGAACGTCATATCCTAGACCTGTGCGTATTTTCATAATTAATCCACCGTAATTGATTTGGAGACATTTTTGGGAACGTCAGGATGCACGCCATGTCCGATAATGCCGATGCGGTCTAGGTATGCCATCTTCTTAATACTCATTTTCAGCGCGAGCAGTTGCAGTACCACACTGGCAGAAAAGATGGTCATCATCGTATCACCTGTTTTGGGCAGAGGTATATAACCCCAGCCGTAATAGCCTTTATCGTGAGGATTTGTCATCGCGTTATTGAGCAGGTCATCGTTTTCTTCGGCGATTACGAATGTATCGGCACCTCTGATCTTATGAGTGTTGATCTGGGAAATAGTGAGGTTAATATCACGCTGATCGGGACCTGTGATATAGAGCAGGGGATAATTGCGGTAGATCTTCTGAAAAAAATCATAATCTTTCACGTGCTGCTCAAACATATTGGTGCCGTCTTTCGTAAGATCAAAGGGGAAGATACGCTGGAAAATATACGTTTCGATATCGCTGTTGATCTTCATCACTTCTTCCGGGGAAATATTTTTTGCCTGGGCTTTCCGGTGCAGTTGAAAGAGATTCTGATTCATATCTTTCACCAGTGCTCTCACATTCTTTATGCCATAAATGGTATTTTTCCCCAAAATGGTATTAGGTCCATGCTTAAATTCGGAAGCTTCTCCGCCTTCTGTATGATTAAGCACCGTTTCACGTATTTTGAGTGCACCTTCCTTGGCAACTCCGGTAAGTTTTGTTGCCAGGATATGCATAGAAGGTTCCATATATGCTTTACCGGCAACATATTCGATCTGGTCGGCAGTGGTTTGAATCGTTTCATCAAGAAGCAAAGGTATTTTATGGATGCTGTTCAGGCGTTTCTCAATGTTTTCCTTAACAACGCCGTTCATTTTATCAGGTACTTTATCAAATTTCATAAGAGCGGTTTTGATCGCCAGATAATAGAAAAGCATTATCTGGTTCATAAAACTTTTAGTAGCCGGAACTGCCATTTCAGGACCACAGTAAATTGGAATACACACATCGCTTTTTTCCTGTCCCAGCGTGGAATTCACATTATTTACCAATACAACAAGTTTCACGTTTTTCCCGGAAGCTTCCACATCATTAAAGATATCGATCAGGTCTTTTGTTTCGCCGCTCTGTGAGACTCCGATGATAACGTCATTATCACGCAGACTACTGGAATACTGTCCGCGAAAATCACCGGGCAATACGGGAATAATTGCCTGACAGGCAATTTCATTAAAGAAAAGAGAGGCTACTTTCGTGGCATGAAATGATGTTCCGCAGGCAATAGTGTAAATCTTGCCGTTATTGCTGATAGTGTTTTCCATAAGGTTCAGGAAGGAATTAACCTGGCTGTCAAAATTGTGCACATCCATTTCTTCGGTTATGGAATCAAGGGCTTTAGCGAGTAACTGTTTGCTCTTATTATAATCACTTCCCATCAATTCCAGAAAGATGTTTTTATCATAAGAGAAAAAATATTTGCGGTCGAATTTCTCTTTGAAGAGTTCTGCATAGATCCTGGGATACATTTTCTGAGCCTGAGTGAAGAAATATTCCCCCTTCACGGAAAAAACATAATCATTAAATAACTTGAGTTGAGCCTGAGGCATTTCTTCATTGACTATACTGTGTCTCAGCTCGTTCAATTCATCATAAAGCGTAATACTGTGAATGAAATCAAGCATATAATGACAGGTATTGGAACCACCCTGAAAGAGTTTCACCAGCTTTCCAGTCGTATCCACTTCCGCGTGGATCTCCTGCTCCATAAAATATTTGTAAGGCTTTATCAGTTCGGTATCTTCGGCACGTAACCTGGAAATGACCGGTTCTTTGGCTATTTTATCACCTGCGGAAAAGTTGAGGTCAGGCAGATTGGGACGTTTCACTTTCACATCGCGAAAGGCAAATACCTGGTAGTGCTCATCCTTAAATTCGATAAATTCGCCTTCTCGCATATTAACCAGAACTTTGGTGAACTTGAGCACAGCCGTCAAGTCGGAAGACGCCAGTCCAAAACGGTTGCCTTCAATTTCGCCAATCCCGAAATAAAGACTGCTGCCTGCCTTTATGGCATAAGAATATTCCGTGAACGGGTCAACTATCACTGCGGCATAACTGCCCACCATTTTTTCGGAAGCTTGCACCAGCGCTTTATACATGCATTCCCGGCGAAATGCGGTCTGTTTAAGCGTTTCTTTCGACTGCCGCTTTAATTCATTATCGAAATAATGCTCGACGGTATGTACCAGCATTTCACCGTCATTATCGCTGACTACATTATGACCTTCGGAAAGCAGAAACTGTTTCAGCTCATGCGTGTTGGTAATGTTACCGTTATGCGCGCCATAAATTTCTGTTTTGCATTTCACCCAGTGAGGCTGCGCATTCCGCTGATTAACGTCTCCAAAAGTTGCCCAGCGCACCTGTCCACAGAAGATTTTACCCTGCTCTTTTTCTATGCCCAGGGTCTTTACAAGGATGCTGGGTGCGCCTACGTCCTTCATCAGGCGTATCTGATGTTTGCTATCCTGAAAAACGGCACCTGTGGAATCATACCCTCGGTATTCGAGCGCTTTTAGAAGGATTGCTGACCAATCTCCCAGCTTAACAGAAACCTTTGCCAGACTCAAGCCCAGAACACCACAGCCGATACCCCAAACGGGTATTTTAAAGGTAAAATTGAGTTTTTTAAGTACATTGTCTTGCATTTTCCGCTCCTTGAAGTAATAATATACCCGATGAACCAGCACCGGGTATATATTCTTATTCACAATCTCAATCAGGTTTATTTCTTATCTTTCGGCACGTGCTTGTGAGGGTGGATATGGCTTTTATTAGCAGGTTGCGGCAGAGGTTTTTTCCCGGCAACCGAGATAACAACGCGCTTGCTGTCACCTTTTCCGATAGTCATTGTTTGCAGCTTGGGATCATTTTCCACGAACTGGTGGATGATCTTTCTTCTGGGAGCCAGCATTGGTTCGAAAGTATAGCTTCTCCCGGTTTTTTTAATGCGTTCCGTAACTATTTCCAGTTTCTCACGCAACTGGTCATTTTTTCTTTCCCGATAGCCATCCACATCGATATCAATCTTAAGCTGCCTTCTCTCTTTCTTACTGACCATCTGCGTCAGAAGATGCTGAAAAGCATCAAGTATTCTTGCTTCTTTGCCGATGATAAATCCGGCTTCCTTAACTCCTAAAATATCAACCTGATAATTATCATTATTTTCTGTGGTTCTAATATTATCAAACTCAATGCCTATTCTCTGCAGAAAGGCTCGGGTCATTTCTGATATGGTATCATTTTGATCCGGCATCGTGAAACGGACTCGTGTCGGTTTCGTGGAAAATATACCCAGAAAACCCTTCTTCCCTGCATCTACTACTTCAAATTTGAAATCTTCCAGTTGCAGATTGTGCTCTTTCATAAATCCACTGATAATCGAAGATGTGGATTTTCCTTCACGTTCAATTGTTTTCATAAAATAATTCCTTAACTAAATTTGTTCCTGATGATTCTCTGCTGAATGGTGGACATGATATTAAATAAAGTCCAGTACAACACCAGTCCAGCGGGAAATGACTTGAAGAGGAAAAACATCATTACCGGCATAATATACATCATCATTTTCTGGCTTTGCATCTGCGCCTGCTGCTGTTCGGTCATTTGTGCCCGGGCTTCTTTAGTGGGCTGCATTAAAGCCTGCTGCAAAAACATAAATACTCCCATCAGTATTGGCAATATCAGATACGGATCAGGTTCCGAAAGGTCTCGCAACCATAAAAATCCTGCCTGTCGCAGATCAATTGAATAGCGGACTACAGGATACAAGGCAAAGAAGATGGGCATCTGTAGAAGCATTGGCAAACAACCACCAAGGGGACTTACCCCGTTTTCTCGATATAATCGCTGCATCTCGGCATTCATTTTCTGGGGATCGCCCTTGTATTTTTCTCGGACTGCAGTAACCTGGGGCTGCACTTTCTGCATTTTCTGATTGCTCTCAAAGCTCTTGTGCGTAAGCGGATAAAGAATGATCTTGATCAGAATGGAAAATAAAACCAGACACATTCCCCAATTCGGTAGTACTTTATGGAACTGCTTAAATATCCAGCCAAAAAATCTGCTTACCGGTTTAATAATTCCCTGACCAAAGAAAATACCGTTACCGGCGTAATAAGTATCACCAAATCCGGAACCGAGTTTCTCCAGGTTATCCTGGATCACAGGACCTGCATAAATGCGGAAATTTGATTCCAGACGGAACCGGCTGCTGCTGCCGTATATTCTCATCGCCGGTGTACCCTCATTGCTGTAAACAAGTGCACTGTTCCAGTCACTCAATTCATCTTTGACTATGCCGATCAGGAAGAATTTCGAGCGTAACGCTGCCCAGTCAATAGCGCCTGTTAATGTTTCCTGTTTCTTCAATCTTCCCAGATTGTCTCGCTTAATCTTATTATCAACCTGGATCATGGTCTGGTAATTTTGATTCTTATGCTTCAGATATTTCTCCGTATCGGCAATTCCGTCATCCAGAAGCAGGCTGTAATTAAACCTTTCCTGATTAGACTCAATAACCAGTTCCATCTCCAGTTGATAATCTTCTCTTAAAATGAATCTCTTCTCAATCTTTCCGGCACTGCTGGTAGCAGTAAAAGTCACCTGGCTTTCTGTAACGTCCCAATCATAAATATAATTGGCTCCCAGCATCATATTCCCGTCTGTTTGACTCAGTTCTAAACCAAATGCTGTTCCTTGCTCCCGGATAAGATTTACTTGTCCGCCATTATCAGCAAGCTGATAATCGTTGAGAACGATGCCATTGATCCGGGCTCCTCGATTGGTGAAGCTGAATTTTACTTTCTCATTTGATAAAGTAATGGCATCATTGACCGCTATGTCCTGTGAAAGGTCGGTGAGGTTATCAATATATGCTGTTGTGGCGGGTAAAATATCCTTTGCTTGATTAACTGGAATGCTGTCCTGTATCGCATGTTCTGTTGCCGATTCTGTAATGGCACCGGTTTCTGCTTCTTTTGCAGCAGGTTTCCAGAGGAACTCGCTGCTCAACCAGAATACCGCCAGAATCAGGATGAATGCCCAAACTGTGTTTTTATCCATTAAAACTCCTGAAAAAATTAAGTAACAAAAAATCAGGGAAGGGGATCAAATCCTCCCGGGTGAAAAGGATGGCAGCGTAGAAGACGACGCAGGCTCAAATAAAACGCCTTTATAAAATTATACTTCCGAAAAGCCTGCTGAGAATATATACTGCAGGTCGGCTCAAATCGGCAACTGTCCGGCAACAACGGTGATAAATACCTGCGGTAAATACCTATTAATCCCAATGCCAGACGATTTAAAATATTCATCTTCAATTAAATGCCTGCAAATTCTCCTGTAAATCTGCTGTTATCTTCGCCCAGGTTGATTTGCCTGATTCTTTTCTTGCTATGATTACCAGCTTTCCCTGAGGCAATATCTCGGGATTTTCCCTTAGATAAGCTCGTACCCGACGTTTAACTTTGTTGCGTATTACTGCGCAACCTACTTTCCTGGAGACTACTATCCCATATGCCTTGCAGGTTGTATCTCTCCCGTTCCATAAAAAAACAAAGAGAGCCCCATGCCGCTTCTGATGAAATTGATAAACTTCATGGTACTCTCTTGACGATTTTATAAGGTGCATTAATCACATACAGTTAAACGTACACGACCCTTTGCTCTACGACGAGCCAGTACTTTGCGCCCATTCTTGGTTGACATCCGTATCCGGAAGCCATGCTTATTATGACGTTTTCGATTATGTGGCTGATAAGTCCGTTTCATGCCATCTCCTTTATCTTTTTCCTGTTCTATTTTTCCTTGCTAACCCCATTATAATTACATATATATTAGGGATTTGCAAAATCTTTGTATATACCCTGAGTGTCAAGATATATTTTCCGCCTCCCATCTAAGCTACCTTGCGAATGGTCGCAGACCTCTCCATCCTCCATCGTCCATCGTCCATCATCAATTGTATACTAGTATTCCCGCAGGATGGTCTGCATACGCTCAGCTCCCACGGAAATATACTTCACCCTTACACCCAGTAACTTCTCAATAGTTTCCACATAGTGCCGTGCATTTGCCGGCAATTCAGAAAAATCCTTGATCTCACTGATATCTTCCTGCCAGCCGGGCAATTCCAGATATTGTGGTTCCAGAACGCCGAACTGACTGATATGGGACGGAAATTCCTGAGTAATTACACCGTCTATCTTATAGGAAGTGCAGATATTGATATTGTCCAATCCACTTAAAACATCCAGAAGCGTTAATGCGATGCTGTCGATTCCATTTAATATTACAGAATAACGTGAGCTTACAGCATCGAACCAGCCGCAACGCCGCGGTCTGCCCGTGGTGGCTCCATATTCATTGCCCCGTTCCCTTATCCAGTTACCCGTTTCATCAGTCAACTCCGTGGGAAAAGGTCCTGAGCCGACTCTGGTGTAATAACTTTTAAAAACGCCCACGATCTCATCAATGCCCCGGGGATTATATCCCGCTCCGGCACCAATTCCACCGGCGATCACATGCGATGATGTCACATATGGATATGTGCCAAAAACAACGTCCAGAAGTGTGCCCTGTGCCCCTTCAAATAGTATGCTCTCACCCTTTTCTTGCGCTGTTGCCAGAAGATAGGGAACCTGTATGAAATATTCCTTCAGTTGTTCGCCTGCCGTAAGTAGTTTTGCCGTCAGCTCAGCTATGTCAATTTCCAGACCATGAAAATCTGCCAGTGCTATCAGTCGTGCTTGCAAAAATTCCGGATAGATCAGATCTCCCATTCGTATTCCTACCCGGGAAATGGCGTCTGCATAACCGGGACCAATTCCTTTTCCGGTAGTACCGATCTTGTTCTTGCCCAGACTCGTTTCACTACGGCTGTCCAGATTCTTATGCAGAGGTAAGATGACCACCGCACGCGGATCGATAAAAAATCTGCCTTTAAAACTTATGCCGTCTTTCTGCAGGATCTGCATCTCTTCGAGCAGAGCAAATGGATCAACCACAACTCCGCTGCTGATCACGCATTTTTTTTCGGGATATAAAATCCCCGAAGGTACCAGGTGCAGGACATATTTCTTTCCTGCCGATTTGATCGTGTGACCGGCATTGCTCCCGCCTTGAAACCTTACTACCAGATCTGCCTCTTCTGCCAGAAAATCTACCATTTTCGCCTTTGCTTCATCGCCATACATACAGCCAAGAACAGCTCTAACACTCATCATTGCTCTCCTGATTTTTCTAGGGATAAACTCTATCGACTCGTCTATCCTGAATGAAATTATTTATGTCCCATCATTTGTCAATCCAAAATTCAGTTACTTACTAACCTCCCCCAGCCAAGCCGCCTTGCGAATGGTCTTCAGACCTCGGCAATGGTGGCGATCAATACCCGGTTCTTATTACTTGAAAAGCCATAAGCTGGTTCCAGGTTACTAAGCAGTTAATGAAGCCTGTGAAGATAATTTGTTCATTTCTGGGATTTACGTTAAAAGGGGGAATTCTGGAGTACATTAGCTCCTGCTAATGCAATGAGACGCAGTCGAATGCCTTGGTTTATTTAGTCGTCACCATTGCTGAGGTCTGAAGACCATTCACAAGGTAACTTAGCTGGATCTAAAGTGAATACCTGGTCTGGAAAGTTAAAGTGACACTCTTAATTTCTCGATACTAATCGGAATTGGCTTTACATTAGGTTTCGTTAAAAGTTATGCCTTGGTTTATGTAGTCGCCACTATTGCGGAGGTCATTCGACCATTCGCAAGGTAGCTTTTTCAATTTATAATGGTCGATTTGTGTTAAGAATAATCATTTATTCCTTACCAGAGTAAATAAAGGAAAATGTAATTGACATATTTTACATAAGTGGACAAAAGTTAAATCATATAATCCGGCTGGATTGGATTTTCAGGAAATGGCAAGGAAGTGACAGCAATTAATAAGTGTAAATACAGAAAATACAGGATCATTACGGGTTAATAAAGGAGGGATGATGTTCAAATCAAGAAGGAAGCATGGTCAGGTAAATATGAAAATATTACTATTATCAATAATATCTTTGACGACAATGCGACTTTTTAGTGATGAGAATTTTGTGTCATTTGGTAACCTGCATAAAAGAGAAGTAGTTTATGAATGTGAGCTGATCAAGAAAATCGGGTTGGAAGGCGGTTATAAAAGGATCTATTTTACGAAACCCACGCTAAATAACAGTGGCGATCTATCTTTAGTTGAATCCAGGTCAATGAGATTATTAAGATGCGATGCAAGTGATAATTTGATAGAATTAGATTGCCATGTTGATGGCAATATCTTACTTACTGAAATTTCTCCACATGGTGAGTATATTGCCTTTCAAACTCGTCATGAAGCATTATCTGATTCAATAGCATATTCATATATGCTTTATGACTTACAAGGCAGGCTGATCTGGTCGATGGACAATACTTCAGAGTCGCGAATCCCTGGTATAAGTGACAATGGTGATGTTTTTTTTTCGATGGGAATGAATAAGAGAAACATTCTCAACAAAGATAAGACAACATACGAATTTGGAGATTTTTACAAGGAAGAAACTCTAAGGCGCCTACCTGGTGGTAGTTTAGGTTCACCGTCAGCGATGTCTTCGCAAGGAAACGCAGCAGTATTTGCCAGTGAAAGCGAGGATATTTCTCCTGCAGATTATTCATCGTTTCCTTTAGGCACCAGGATGTTTTTTTATTCGGAAAAAGGAGAATTGCTTAATACTTATGATCTGGTAAAAGAAGAATTATTACTACTCCCATTTCAGTTTAGTGATAGCGGACGATTCTTCATTCTACATTATGGCGATTATATGTATTTATTCAAAGACAATAAACTTATTCACGAGGAAAATGTAGGAAGTTTTATGACAATTACATTCAGTGAAAATGAATCAATTGCTTTCATTATTACACATAGTGGTTGTTTTATTTTTCATCCTGAAACAGGAGAAATGACAAGGACGGATTTTAAAGGACAGAAAATTGCGATAGCTGATCAAGGATATCCAATCGTTGCCGGATTTTCTGTTAATCGAATTTACGCAGCTAATTATGAAACAGGTGAGTTAATGCTTTATGAAGAACTTCCGCGATATGACAGTTGTCAAGCTAATCTTCAAATATCCGGAGATGGTAAAATGATCTCTTTAGGCTTTAATAACCAGTTCAGGAAGTATGAAATAGGAGACAGAAAATAAGACATTGAGCTTCGATGATATAAAATAAATGATTTTATTTTTATTGAAGTCTTGAAGTATCTTACCAGTTACCAGTTGAGTTGCCTGCTCAATTTAATTTTGGAGTACATTGACCGTGTCAATGTGTTCAGCCGCAGGCGAGAGTCATTGTGCTTGAGGATTTATATCTGGTTGAAAGTTTTGCAGAAAACTGCGTTTTCTCACATCGACACTGTCGATGCACTCCATATAGAGCCGCAGGGGAGAGATTTTGTGTTTGAGGATTTATATCTGCTTGGAAGATTCTGCAGAAAACTGCGTTTTCTCACATCGACACTGTCGATGCACTCCATATAGAGCCGCAGGGGAGAGAGTTTGTGCTTGAGGATTTATATCTGGTAGAAAGTTCTGCAGAAAACTGCGTTTTCTCACATCGACAATGTCGATGTACTCCATACGTTGAGCCGGCGAGTTTAAAGTCGTGTTCATTCCCCATGCTGCGCACTGGTGAACGTCCACTTAATGGTCTGCTTGATCAAGCTCTGAAAGAATCAAACTGGCAGGATTTATCCAGGTAATATTATTAATTTGCCCCCTCTTGTTTTTAGTTCAGATATTATTATAACTATTAACCGGTATACTAATACTGCAGATTTTTAAAGCTGATAATTGCCAGTTCAGGCACGATGGGTTCAGGGCAGGAGAATCTGTAAAATCGATTAAATTTTATTAAAACAATTGTTCTAATTATTTGAGGTAAACTACAAAATTAAATTACTGTGAATAAGAAGCCACAGCATTCCCATAGCATCCTCACCATTAGGACGGTAAATGGTGATATATTGTTATGAAATATGAAGATATAACGTAAATTGGAGATAATTTGCAGGAAAATAGATGAAAATCGGGACGGAGATATAATTAATAGAAAAAAGAATGAACGTTATAAATAATTTACTCACGCTTGACCTGACACCAGTTTTATTAAAAATTTTAAATTGTTTAAAGCGGTTCACAGACGAGACGTCTGTGCTACAGGAGGATAAATGCTGTATATTTACCTGCGATATAATTCCGGTTATTATTTTAAGGGGATTTTTACACTTCTGACACTGAAAATGCATCAACGCATTAGTTTATCATTCCTGATTTAGCATAAAAGATCAATCTGGAGAGATTCACTTTCATAAGACACCCAAAAAATCTTCAAAATAGCTATGTTAAACGTCCACTCAGCTTGATCAGTAAATTCACAAAAAGAACATTTTCTATTAATTAATTTGATTTTAACGGTAAATAGCTTTTATATAATTTATTTTAATAAGTCAATTATTGATAGCATTAACATAATTCAGTGATATATTTGATAACTATCAAACCATTAAGCTAATAGAAAAAAATGTATTAAAATAATAAAAAATTGCGTGGTGTTGTCACACTTTGTCATTCTTCGGGACTATATATATAGAAGAAAGATTTATGCTGGAGAAAAGAAAGGATAATATGAGATTTAATGCAGAAATTTTTGATCATTTAAGGTATGAATCAAACGGACAATTGGATAATATTGTAAAATATATAAGATATGCCACAATGTGGCATTTTCCGGATATAAAATGAAGATCGGATTATTTAAAATGAAAAGAGTTGTTTTAATGAATAAGATCATCTTTGAAGTAACTGGAGGTTTTCTATGAGAAAGATGAAGCTCGAAAAAGTACTATTTGCTAATGAATATTTACAAAATGATATCCGTAGAATGATAATGATTTATGGTTTCACCTGATCAAGATACATAAATACGAATCTTTTGACAAACAGGAATGTTTAATATTATCTTACCGATAGATGAATATGAAGATAACCCAAAGAAACAAGGAGTGAAAAATGAAAAAGAACGACAAGACATCTCAAAGTCAAATAGGACAAAAAAAAGAGGTAGTTATCCTCATAATATTTTGTTTATCAGTAATATTATGTGTAAGTTGTACAAGTTGTAGCGAAAAAATCAATATAGCTGATCCAACAATAGACTATGACCTATATCCCTATGGAAATGATAAAAATGCGAGTTGGAGTTCAGATTACAGTCAACTTATCTACTATAATGGGTCACATTCTGACGAAAACGGCACTGTAACAGATTCGACTTTCGGAGTATATATCAAAGATTTAATATCGGACAGTACTTATATTTGGGATGCTTCAATGCAAATTGGTTCATTAGGGCTAACCTTGTCTCCAGATATGCAATGGCTGATATTTGAAGCAGTTTATGATATATACAGGATCCCTTATGAGATTCCATTTAATATCGCTCAAATGGAAAAAATTGGTAGTGAAACGGGTCCTAATTTGTATCCAAAGTGGTCGCGTGATGGAAAATACTTAGCTTTAGATATTCGACTCGGAGATCCGGGAATATACATCATGAATCCGGATGGAACGGATAAGCACATGGTCGGTCAATGGGGAGGCAGATATCCCTATTTTTCATACGACAATAACTCTATATATTGCAGCGCTTTTCCCCTCTCCAGTGATGATACGGAGATATTCAGAATTGATTATATCGAGAACAGTTATTTGCAATTAACTTCTTTTAACGAGTTTGAATATATAAATTATGTATTACCAAGCAAGAATGAGGATATTCTTATCTTCTCTGCTATAAGCAGAGGTGACTGTGGTACATATATCTATCGTTATGATGTAAATTCGGGAGAACGTACGAAACTTATCGATAAATATGCCGAGGCGTGGGATTGGAATTATTATAATGATACTATCCTTTATACCTATTCTCCTTCGCCAAACCAGGGAAATGTTAATGGTTTCTTGTGGACTATGAAACCGGACGGCTCAGAAAAAACACAAATAACGTTTATTAAATAGGAGGTTATTATGAAATTACGATTTATTGCGTGTGTTTTGACATGTTTGTTATGTCAATCCCTGTTCAGCAATCCCAGAAATGAAGTTTTAATTAGGGATTCCG
Organism: Candidatus Cloacimonadota bacterium; assembly: GCA_021736135.1. Taxonomy (GTDB): domain Bacteria; phylum Cloacimonadota; class Cloacimonadia; order Cloacimonadales; family TCS61; genus JAIPGO01. Next base: position 441 of record JAIPGO010000033.1, on the reverse strand, counting down.
GAGATTATGTAAATATCTCCGGAGATTCTACTTTCTCAGTGAATGGATCAACAATTCTTAACCAGACACTGCTTGATACTTTGTTATCTCATAATGCAAGCAGTATTGAAAAAGTGTTTCCTTCCTTTTCCCGTGAAGATACTTTAGGAAGCGATTGTTTCGGTCGAGGAATTCTACTAAATGATCTTTCAAATATCTATAAAGTAACAGTTAATGATAGTGTTGACGTGGAGAATCTTATTCAGATACTTTGTGAAGATACAACTTTCTTTTTCATTGACTATGCCGAGTTCAATTATTATCCATGAATTCTGCATAATTGGCAGAATATCAGAGGTGAAAATTTAAATTAGATGGATCAGCAGGGAAATAGGTTAAGAATTTAGTCCCTGTTTATGTGTTAGTGGTAATTCTCAGTAAAAAAATTGATCTTTATAGACA
>JAIPGO010000139.1 GCA_021736135.1 Candidatus Cloacimonadota bacterium | reverse complement strand
TGTCTATAAAGATCAATTTTTTTACTGAGAATTACCACTAACACATAAACAGGGACTAAATTCTTAACCTATTTCCCTGCTGATCCATCTAATTTAAATTTTCACCTCTGATATTCTGCCAATTATGCAGAATTCATTTCTTTCTTTTCAGTTACACTTTCTATGAAAATATCATTCAAAGATGGCTCCATGATCTCGAATCTTCTGATCTGGACCTGCGGGATTATCTCTTTCAGAAAATCCTGCGGATCTACATCCGGTCTTAACTGAACTTCGGTATATTTACCAAAATCATCGTATCTGTCTATGAGAGTTGATGCTTCCAGAAAATGGTGAGTACCCTCATATTGCAGCTGGATATTTCTTTTACCGAAACTTTCTTTCACTTTGGAAAGCTGACCGGAAAGAACTTTTCTCCCTTTATTGATAAGAAAGATCTCGTCACAAAGCCTTTCTGCACTTTCCATGGAATGAGTGGAAAAGATGATAGTCTTTCCCTGTTTTTTCAGGTCGACGATTGTATTTTTGATCAAATTCACGTTTATAGGATCAAGCCCGAGAAAAGGTTCATCAAGAATGATCAGACTGGGGTCAAACATGATGGTGGCAATGAACTGCAGTTTCTGCTGCATCCCTTTGGAAAGCTCTTCCACTTTTTTCTTCTTCCAGTCCATCAGGTTAAAGCGTTCCAGCCAGTAATCAACCGCCTGCTGAGCTGCTTTCAGTTTCATCATCTTTAGTTCTGCCAGAAACAGGAGCACTTCATTCAGGATCATTTTACGGTATATGCCGCGTTCTTCCGGCAAGTAACCGATTTGATTGTTGATAACGCGCATATCCTTCTCGCCCATCACGCGAATTTCACCGCTGTCCGGAATAATAATATTCATGATCATGCGGATAGTGGTGGTTTTCCCGGCACCATTGGGTCCTAAAAAGCCGAATACGGAACCTTCATCAATATTGAAGGATATATCCTGTACTGCTTTTAAATCTCCAAAGTTCTTGTTTACGTGCTTAACTTCAATAACGCTCATTTGTCCTCCCAGTTGTGCAAAAAGTGGTAAATAGTTAATTACTGTCAATAAAGTAATTTTGAGTTGTCTGGTGCTGGCACCAGAGCGAACGCAGAGAGTCTGGTGCAAAGAAGTGACTATGTCTAAAACAGTCTAACTGCGCTCGCTCTGGTGAATACCTGATTTAAAGAACTGTTTTAGACTTTATCCGGCATTTCAGCAGATACCAGATGAGAGCTGCAACAAAGAATGTTAACATTCCCCAGAGAGTGCTGACGAAAGAAATGGTGAAACCTTCGGCAATAATGCGAGGATTGATCTCTGCTGCCTTGATGATGATATTAAGGGCATTATATATACCGCTCAACTGACCGAGTGTGCCTAACAGAGCACTCATAAAACCCCAGAAAAGAATGGAATTCAATCCGTATTCCAGTTCCGAAGCAGTCTTCTTTCTGTTACCTGTAACATCAATGATCTTTCTTATCACAAAGAACAAGATGAGCAGATTCATTATCATTAACGGGAAAAAGTATGGCCCACAAGCTCCATATAAATATAACATTTTATAACTCCTGTTATTTTTTCACCTGCATTATCAATTCTGCTGCTGCCTGTTCGATCCTGCTGATCAAATTTTCCAGCAGAAAGCGCATAAAAATTATCAGCATCAGCATGATGATCATATTGATCTCCAGTAAACTAAGGTCTATCCCCCATTTCAGGATCTCTCCATAAAATGTAGCCGTTCCAGCGTCCGTTACCGGACTGAGTATATCCTGCAGCAGCATTACGAGTTTCGCCGAGACAGATACTGTTTTTTCCAGCAGAATCTGCAAAGCACAGATAAAAATGATGATCCCGCTGAATTCCAGAAATGAGAGACCCTGTCGCAACCTTTTAATTTCAAAATCACGCCGCACAAAAAGATCGTAGAGTTTCTTGAAAAAAATGGAAACCGAACCCAGTAAACAAATTAAACTTAAATAACTGAATATATTTCCCAGTCGGAAAAAACCGGTACTGAAAAAATATCTGCCGCTTATTATGGCAACAAGGAACATTACTGCCAAAAAAATAACTTTCTCTACGGGGGAGGATATAATGTGATTTATTGCTGAAAAAACTCTCTGCCAGGATGTTAGATATACTGAGCTCAATTCTGCCAGTTCTGATTCCGAAAAAGCAAATCTGCGGCAAACCTCTCCTCGTGCATCCGCTGGTGTCTTATTCTGAGAAAGCAGCAGCTCATAAGTATCTGACATATCACTCGCGATCTCCAACAATATCCGTGACTTTTCCGGCTCTTTTACCGGCAGCTTGTTACCTATCATTGATAAAAGTTCTCGAAATTCCTTTTCCATCTAATCCTCCAGGATATTGAACAACTGCTCATGAAAAGTATGCCATTCCGTCTTCTGATTTTTAAGTCTTCTTCTGCCAGCTGTCGTCAGTAGATAATGTTTACGTTTTCGCTGTATTTCCTCTGCTTCCCATTCACCCTTGATCAATCCCTCTTTTTCCAGTTTATGCAGAACCGGATATAAGGTTCCATAAGTAAGCCTGAAATAACCATTACTTTTTTCTTCCAACTCCATTGCCAATTGATAGCCGTGTTTACTTCCGGACTGTAAAAGTGCCAGAATCAGTATTTCATTACAGTTTTTCGTTAATTCATTAACATTGATCTTCTTCATATATAAAACCTCAATATATCGAGAGTCAATATATATGAATTACTATTCTATGTCAAGTGGAATCGCATTTGGATGTTATAAAACTGAAGGTGTATGTAGTTTACTCATCCCTGATCAAGGTAAAAGAATCAAGCTGGAAAGTTTGATCTACGCAGAATAATCATCTCTGATTAATTTAGCTTGCGGTAAATATAGCTTTTACCTAATTTGCCTGAGAAATATGAAAAAGGAAGTAGATTGCAGAAAAACGCGAATTTGAAGAAGCTGACAGGAATCTTAAAGTATCCTCTGACTGCCTTATTATTATACATGGTATTATCACGCCTTGATTACAGAGCAGTAAAGAGTATTATCATAAACCTGGAACCGGGATTAATTTACATATTAATATGTATCAGTCTTTTGAAGCTGTTTTTTCAATATCAGAATTGGCAGTTATTCCTTTTATTTTTCCCTGATATGGTAATCAGCAAACGTGAGCGGTTACTTTCCTTTTTTGCCGGAACGTCCTTAAGGGTGATAACGCCAGCAGGAGTTGGGGTTTATGGACGGATGCTGATGTTAAGCATGCATAAACGAGATTCTTTCTTAGCCATAACATATGAAAAACTAATCCAGGGCTGGGGGATATTACTATATGCCGGAATCGCGGCAGGTATTATGTATCCGGTCATTCCATTTTTTCTAAAATACCTGATTCCCCTGCTGTTTATTTCTCTACCCTTCCTGCTTCTGATGATCAATGAAAAAAGTCCTTTGCACAAATATACTCCCCAAAACAGGAAACAGTTATTACCAGCCTGCGGAACACAGGTAATAATAAATTTTCTCACGATTTTGCAATACTATATTTTCATAGGCAGTTTTAAAGATTTCAGTTTTTTGAAGGCATTAAGCAGCGTACCTCTCGTGCAGTTTGCGAACCTGATACCAGTAACCATTTCGGGTCTGGGACTTCGTGAACAAATAGCAATGCATATATATCCTCCGCTGGGCATATCCAAAGAGCTGGCAATATCCTGTTCATTATTTGTTTTTATGATCAGTAATCTGGTTCCGGCACTGGTTGGTTTGATCTTAATAGTAACGATGAAACCAGGGAAAAAAAACTAACCTGAACACATTATTTCGATTAAAAGAAAATTTTACTTTACAAATATCGTACTGGCGTTATTCTTATAAAAGATATTTTTTCCAAGGAGTGTATATGAAGAAGATGTTATTACTATTTGCTATAATGGGTATAGTATTCTTTGCTTTTGCAACTGATTTTCAGGTTGATCACAAGCCGGTTACTCCCGTTACAGCACCAGATGTAACCCCACAGGCACGTGAAGTTTCACGTGAAGTTCCCGAATGGGAATGGGCTGTGGAACCAGTTGATTTATTAAGTAGTTATTATGATTACTTTCATGCTTACACCAGTATTCCAATTGCCTCTCAACCCGCAGAACATGGAGGAGGTAAATACCTTCTTTATCGTACAGCAGAGAGCACCGGCGGTACTCACAATCTTTCCTATTCTTACGTTGACAATAACTACAATGTAACAACCTCTGCCGGAGTAGGTTGTGAAGGACGTTATGGTGACGGAGACGTTGATTATGCAACCGGAAATATTTTCACCAGTTTTCACCAGTCATCTTCCAACGTCATTTTCCTTTATGATCTATATCACATTATGCTTACCCCGGGATTGTGGCTTGATCCCCCAGTAACGGTTCTGGATGTTGCAGAGATGCAGACTAATGGCGTATATCCTTACGATAATGATGAATTCGTGTGGCCCAAAGTTGCAGTTAGTACATCTCCGGTTTCCGCAGATCACCGGAGAGTCTATGTGATCCCGATGAATGCTACATCATCACATGGTTCGGAAGGTTTGCCATCAGAAAACGTGGTAATCTGTTATGCAGATTTCACCACAGCAGATCTGGAATTACAGAGTCCCCTGGATTGGAGCTATCGCACCATCGAACAGATGGATGCCTGGAATGCTGAAGATCCTGAATGGGCACGTCCTCAGATTTCTATGGAAGTTCATGACAATGTTGTTATTTTGATGGGTTATCTGGCACACAGTGATATTAATGGTTATCAAGATGATGAATTACTGGTTCTTTTGAATGAGAATTATGGCGAAGGTGATTTTGAGATGTTTACTCAGGTTGCCACTTTTGATCAAGAAAATCCCACATATATCGATACTGACTCAGATTCTACTTATTATCTTTACCGTGATGCGGCAACTCCTGACGTTCCTTATGCCTGCAAGCAGGATATAATTCATTCCGGTCATTTTAATCTGGTCTGGAATGAAGATTACAGTTCAATCAGTTTTGCCGGTTCTATGGGAATCACTTTTGATAGCGGTACCGGACCTGGATATTATTATCCCGGTTGGAACCAGATCTATCCCAAACGCTGGACTTTTGATATGACAACCCATGAATTTGGTTTCCAGGATATATATCCTCAGGGTGCAAATCCTAATGACGATATGCCGATGCAGCCCTGGGATCTGGATGAAGATGGAGAATATGATGCAGTATATGATGATGGTATGCCGATGTGGGAAGAGGTCTGGCCAATTTTCTATCAGGATCCAGATGCTGCATTTCACAATAATGAAACATTTACTACCAGTAACATGGAAATGGGCTGGCAGGCTATTTTCTGGGTTGATGGCACCTATAACAAACTGGCTACTGACGGTATCACCGGATATGAAGACTGGGGCGGATTTGTAGAAATCGCCTGCGTAGTATCCGGAAATTATGGACAAACCTGGACAGAACCTTTCTTTGTTAATGCCAAGTCTGATGATGTAAATTACTCTTCAGCCCTTGATGGATTGAAGCCATGCTTCCTTTTCCCGGCAGATGTAATTGACATTATTGATGCAGAAGAGAGAATCGGTCGTGTAGTAGTTTTATTCTATGATGATAATGACTTCGGATCATTTGTAAATGGAAATGCCGGCCAACCGAATGGTGGAACATATCAGTATGCCGCCTTCGATATTACTTTCCCCGAACCGGTTATAGCCAATGATGAGAATATTATACCTGCCATTGGCAGCTTGAAGGCTTATCCTAATCCCTTTACACCTGGTACTACCAGAGCTGGAATCAGCGTAGAATTTGCTTCTCTAATCTCAGCTCCTGCCGAGATCAGTGTTTACAATCTGCGCGGTCAGAAAATAGAAACTCTTTTTAACGAGAATGTTAAAGCTGGAGAAACATTAAAAGTAAACTGGTCTGCCGATAATGCTACCAGTGGAATCTATTTCTTTAAACTGGAAGCTGCCGGCACAATTGCCGCCAGCAAAGTTGCTGTTATTAAATAGTAATTTTACCAGAAAATATAAAACGCAGTTGGTTAACCAACTGCGTTTTTTTTATTTAATCCATTTTGTGCAGTAGTACTTTACCAATAATATTCCGTCACTTTCTGGCAGAATATTTTATTCACCCTTTCAAACTCATTTCAAAGCTCTGCCTGGAATGTGTCTTTTTGTCATTTACCGGTTAATTTGCATAATGTCAGAACACCTGACCTCATAAAAGGTAACTAAATTGTAATACTATACATTTCAATACATTATCTCTTATTCACATTTTATCCCTTGCCAAAATAAAGATTTATAATTGAACTTAATTTTTGAAAATCATGGAGGATATA